>CAZRNT010000036.1:0-8992 GCA_964601525.1 uncultured Erysipelothrix sp. | reverse complement strand
ACCGTGTTATTAGATTTAGACCAAGCTACTTCCAGTTTACAGAACCGTCAGTAGAAATAGATGTTACTTGTCATATTTGTGATGGAAAGGGTTGTTCTGTTTGTAAAGATACTGGTTGGATTGAGATACTTGGTGGGGGAATGGTTCACCCGAAAGTTCTTAAAGATGCAGGTTATGAAGATGAAACATTAACTGGATTTGCATTTGGAGTAGGAATTGAAAGAATTGCCATGTTAAAATATGGAATTGAAGATATTAGAATGTTCTATAGTAATGATCATCGTTTCATTGATCAATTTAAGAGGTTTGAATAGGAGGCCATATGCTAGTAAGTAGAAAATTATTAAACAGATATGTAAACATTGAAAATATTAAAACTGAGGAATTAGCCGATGTATTAACCAATGCAGGTCTTGAGGTTGAAGGTATTGAGCCTTTAGTCGAAGGTAATAATTTAGTTGTTGGTGAAGTCATTTCATGTGAAAAACATCAAGACAGTGATCATTTAAACTTATGTGAAGTCAATGTTGGCAATGAGGTATTAAACATAGTATGTGGTGCCAGCAATGTTGCGAAGGATCAAAAAGTCATCGTTGCGAAAGTAGGCGCTGTTTTAAAAGGTGGTTTTGAAATTAAAGAAAGTAGCATCCGTGGTGAAAAAAGTTTGGGAATGATTTGTTCATTAGACGAACTTGGAATTCCTGAAAAACTTCAAAAAAATCCAGTAGATGGAATTCATGTATTTGAAGATGCTGAGATTGGCCAGGATGCAATTGAAGCCTTAGGAATGAAAGATGAAATTATGGACATAAAGCAAACACCAAATCGTTCTGATTTTATGGCTATAACATCGATTGCTAAAGAAGTTTCCGCACTATTTAAGACTGAGACAAATCTACCTTCATATGGTAAAGTCAAGATTGAAGAAAAAAATTCTGATTTAAAGATAAATATAGAAACAGACTTAAGTCAACAATTCTTAGGGAAGGTTGTTAATAAAGTTGAAATTAAAGAGTCACCACAATGGATTCAAGAAGCGCTCATTGCATCAGGAATGAGACCAATTAATAATCTTGTAGATATTTCTAACATTGTGATGCTTGAGACTGGTCAGCCAATTCATTTCTATGATAAAGAATTTTTAAATCCTCTATCACTTTCTGTTGTAGATGATTATGAAGGTGAAGTCAGTGCATTAGATGAAAACCTTTATACAATTAAAAAAGGTGATCAAATGATTATGAATGGAGAAACAGCTGTAGGAATTGCCGGTGTGATGGGACTTGAAAATTCCATGATTAGGGATAATACTCAATCAATTGTTATTGAAGTTGCATCCTTTGATCGTGTTGGGGTTCGTCAAACTGCGCAAAGATTAGGGCTTTCTTCTGAAGCGTCTCAAAGGTTTAGTAAACCAATGGATCCACTAGCACCAGAAAAAGCTATGAATAGAGCGATTTCTCTATTGATTGAATATGCTAATGCACAAGATTTTGAAGAAACAATTCAGGCAGGATCTATTGATTACAAGGAAAGAACTATTGAAACTAATATCAATAAAATAAATAAATTATTAGGAACGGATTTTGTACTCGATGAAGTGATGGATGTTTTTGTAAGATTAAACTTACAACCAGAATTAAAAGATGAACAAATTCATGTGACTGTACCATCATATCGTAATGATTTAAGTATTCCTGAGGATTTAAGTGAGGAAGTTATTCGAGTTCTTGGCTATGATCGCTTACCAGAAACTTTACCAAAGATGGACTTGACTCATGGAACATATTCTACTGAGCAAAAATTACAACGAGAGCTCGAAAACATCGCATTATCTTATGGTGCTAATCAAGTTGTTACTTATACTCTTGTAAGTGAGGATAAAACTAAAGGTCCACTTTCCATAGGTGAAGCAATTCCTTTATTAAGTCCTTTATCAGAGAGTAGAGCTTATCTTCGTACAAGTTTATTAAATTCTATGCTTGAGACTGTAAGATATAATAAGGCTCGTAAAGTTAATAATAATTTTATTTTTGAAGAGAGTCGTCTTTATGCTAAAGACAATAGAGAAACTCATTTAGCTATTATGGCGGAGGGTTATTTAAATGAAGAAACATGGCTCAAAGATTCAATAAAATTAGACTTCTTCTACTTGAAGGGTATGTTCTTGGAAATGATGAGTAGAATAGGTATTCAAGAACAAAGATTTTCTTTCACTAGTTTAGAAGATGAGAGTCAAACATTTAATCCCTATAAAGGAGCAAATATTTTATTTGATCGTAAAAAAATAGGAGTCTTGGCACATCTTCATCCTAAATTCAGTGCTAAAAATGATTTAGATGAAACTGTATATTTAGAAGTAAACATTGATCCAATCTTAAATGCTAAACGTGGAAGTATCAAATCTCAAAAATTATCTAAACATCATGATATTGTTAGAGATATGGCAGTACTTGTTGATAATAGTTTGACTTCTGAAGAATTAATGAGAACTATCATGAAAGCAAGTAAGAGAAGTATAAAAGATCTTTCAGTATTTGATGTCTTTAAATCAGTGGAACTTGGTAATAAAAAATCATTAGCATTTAAATTAAAATTTGATGGTGAAAAGATTACTAGTTCAAAAGATATTCAATTAATCATGGAAAATATTGAAAATGAGCTTGTGTCAAAACATCAAGCTATCATACGATAGGAGGATTATTATGGGTAGAGCATATGAAGTAAGAAAGGCCTCAATGGCCAAAACAGCTGCTGCGAAAACTAAAGTTTATTCAAGATATGGTAAAGAAATCTACATGGCAGCTAAACAAGGGATTCCCGATCCTGAAATGAATACAAGTTTGAAACGAATCATTGATGAAGCACGTTCCAAACAAGTACCAGCTGATGTCATCCAAAGAGCCATAAATAAAGCAAAAGGTGGTTCTGAAGATAATTATCATGCAAGTTCATTTGAGGGTTTTGGGCCAGGAGATTCAACATTCATCGTTGAATGCTTAACAGATAATGATAATAGAACTGTAAGTGAAGTTAGAAATTGTTTCACAAAATCAAATGGTAAGATGGGAGTTAGTGGAAGCGTTGTTCATAGTTATGAGCATGTTGGTGTCTTATCATTTGAATATGATAACGAAGAAGAAATTCTTGAAGCACTTGTTTTAAATGATGTAGAGCTTAATGATATAGAGCTTGAAGATGGTTTTATGACTGTGACGGTTGATCCAAGTCATCTTCATAAAGCAAAAGATTCCATTGAGGAAGCTATTGGTGAGCAAAAATTTGATGTATTAGAAATTTCCTATATTCCATTTGAATATGTAAGTTTAGAAGATGATCAAATTAAGGATTTTCAAAAATTGATGTCCATGCTTGATGAAGTTGAAGATGTACAGAATGTGTATCATAATGTTGCGGGCGATTTAGAATGAAACATTTAATCGATGCAATTCCCTCAACAGAGCCTTTATTTAAAGCTGCAGTTAATGAATTTTATTCAAGTATGGAACCATATTTAGAGGAAAGTAGTTTCAAGGAATTGATCAGTGCTAATCGTATTCATGTATTCAAAGTTCCTTGGATTGATCGTAATGGTAAACATCAAATTAATACTGGATATCGTGTTCAACACTCTAATCTTTTAGGACCCTATAAAGGTGGAATTAGATTTGATAAAAGTGTAAATTTGGATGTAATGAAATTCTTAGCTTTTGAACAAACTTTAAAAAATGCTTTAACTCATTTACCACTAGGTGGTGCAAAAGGTGGAGCTGACTTTGATCCAAGTGACAAAACTGAAGCAGAAATTAAGAATTTTACGCAATCATTTATAAATCAGTCCTTTGAATTGTTTGGTCCAGATAAAGATATTCCAGCTGGTGATTTAGGCGTTGGACAAAAAGAAATTGGGATTATGGTTAATCAACATCGTAAATTAAGTGGTAATTTTGATGGAAGTTTTACTGGTAAACCAGTTATCATGGGTGGAGTTTTAGGTCGACAAGAGGCTACAGGTTATGGCTTGATTTATATTCTAAATCATTTACTTGAAGATTTAGAAACAGATTTAGAAGGTAAGAAAGTTGTAGTTTCAGGTTGTGGAAATGTAGGCTTACATGCTGCAGAGAAGGCAGTGGAACTAGGGGCTATTTTAGTGGGTATCAGTGATAAAGAAGGTTACCTTCATGATGAGAATGGTCTTGATATCGCGTATATCAAAGACAAAAGAATTAATGAAGATTTATCTTTGAAAGAAATTGACTCCCAAAAATTCCAATCTGGATCAGTCTTTGAATTAGCTTGTGACATTGCTTTACCATGTGCAACTCAAAATGAACTTAATGAAGATCATCTAAGACTCTTAGTTCAACAAGGTTGTACAATTATAGCTGAAGGAGCAAACAGACCTTTGACAGAAAATGCTGTAGCTATCCTGCAAGAGCTTGATGTATATTATGTTCCAGGCAAAGCAGCCAATGCTGGTGGAGTCGCTGTGTCAGGATTAGAAATGAGTCAAAATGCTCAGAAAACTGTATTTTCATTTGAAGAGGTAGATAGTAAACTTCAAGAAATTATGGCTACAATTTACAAGGAAATTAAAGAAGCATCATTAGAATTAAATAATCCATTTCATTTTGTGAAGGGTGCTAATTATGTTTCGTATCATCGATTACTGAGTGCAATGGTCTTGCAAGGATTAGTATGAATTGATATCCTTAAGTAAAGGAGGCTCTACATTATGGCAAATATTAAAGATAAAGTTAAAGGTGTTTTTGACAAAAGCAAAGATGGTGCTGAAGATTTAGCCGAAAAAGCAAAATTAGAGGCAGAAGAAGCAAAAGCAAAGGCAGATGAAGCGATGAAAGATGCTAAAGAAAAAGCAGAAGAAGCTGCTGTTCAAGCAGAAAAACTCGCTAAGGAAGCTCGAGCACATGCAGATAGTTTCTTAGATGAGGCCAAAGACGCAGTTCAAGAGGGTGGAGAAAAAGCCAAAGATGAAGCTGATAAACTAGGTCAAAAAGCTAAGGAATTTGGTCATAAAGCAAAAGATGTTGCTGAAGATGTGGGTCACAAGGCAAAAGATGTAGCCGAAGAAGTTGGTCACAAGGCAAAAGACGTTGTTAAGGACCTTGAGAAAAAAGCTAAAGATTTATTAAATAAATAATATAAAGCGATCCATTGGGTCGCTTTTTTAAGTAGTTAATAAATTCAAAATAAGTTATAATTATATTACATTTGGAGGTATTAAATGAGAGAATCGTATTTTGATGGTGGACTCTTGTCTTTGATTTGGTTAAATATTAGCAATTTTTTTATTGTTCTTTTCACATTTGGAATTTGTACTCCATGGGCTATAACGAGATCTTATAAGTGGGAGATTGAGCATAGTGTAGTAGATGGTAAGAGATTGATGTTTGATGGTAAGGCAATTAATTTGTTTGCCCATTGGTTAAAATGGATGTTTTTAACTCTTATAACACTTGGTATCTATTCTTTCTGGGTTAAAATTAAAGTACTTGAGTGGAAAACAAAACATACGCATACTATTTAAATTCGAAAAGAAGGGAAACCTTCTTTTTTTATTCCTAAATGCTATAATTTTATTAGGTGATACAATGATAAATCATAAAGATATTGAAAAATACTTAAATGGTAAAAAAATTAACTATGATAAAGAAATGAAAAAGCATGTTAAACAGTGGAGAGCAGATGATATAAAGCCTAGTTTATTACTTCATTCCTGCTGTGCTCCTTGTAGTACATATGCCTTAGAATATCTATCTAATGATTGTGATATTACAATCTATTTTTCAAATTCTAATATATATCCTAAAAGTGAATATGAAAGAAGAGCTTTAGTTCAAAAAAAGTTTATTACTGATTTTAATAGTAAAAACTCCAAAAATATAAAATTTATAGAAGCAGAGTATAGACCCAACGAATTTATTGAAATGGTTTACGAAAATAAATTAGAAAATGAATTAGAGGGTGGTAAACGTTGTACCGCTTGTTTTGATTTGCGTCTTGATGAAGTGGCTAGATTTGCTAAAAATAATGGCTATGATTACTTCGGTACAGCGATTAGTCTCTCACCACATAAAAACTCTCAGCAAGTTAATGCAGTTGCCTATGAAATTCAAAAAATATACGATGTTCAATTTCTACCGAGTGATTTTAAAAAGAACAATGGATACAATCGTTCAGTTGAAATGTGCAGAGAGTATGATATTTATCGTCAATGTTATTGTGGTTGTGTTTTCAGTGCCAAGGAACATTCGATTGATTTAAAGAGTATTAATGAAGATGCGATTGAATTTCTTAAAGAAAATAAATAATATTTCAAACTATTTCTAATTCTAAAGTATCTAATAGGTGAAGGGGGCAAAAAGATGTCAAAGAAATTATATGCTAGAGCAATAAAAAATGACTATGTTCTAGCGGATGTATTAAAATCTTTCTCTTCACAGATGCAAAGTATTGCTTATTCTTTTTACAATGAGGATTCTTTTGTGGATGAGGTAATAGCAGAAACTATTTATAAGGTCTATAAAAATCGTAAACAAGTACGAAAAGCAGAATATTTTAAAACTTGGGTTATGCGAATACTCATTAACGAATGTAAAAAGGAGATGAAAAGAAAGGATGAGTACAAAGAAATTTTCGACATAGACAATATTGAAACTAGGGATAGTAGAGAGTTTGAATATGTTCATGATTATTTGCATTATCTCAGTGAAACAGAGCAGGATTTACTTCGTTTGAAAGTTTTTTCAGGTTTGACATTTTTAGAATTGTCAGATGTTTTAAATATGCCTGAAAGCACAGTAAAAACACAATATTATACTGCACTTAAGAAATTAAAAATAGAAATGGAGGATTTAAGGTGAATAAAGATAACAAGTTTCAGGAATATACAGATTCAATTTTAAGAAAATCCGAACGTGATATTGATGATTTAATTGATGCAAGTATAAGAAAATCAAGAATTAGAAAAAGAAAAATTCAATTGACTGTTATTTTTAGCTCTTTTATTCTCGTTTTTGCTAGTCTAACTCTTTTTATAAATTATAATGATGATTTTTATACTTACGCTTTAGAGAATGATTATTTGAAATCCTTGGCTGAAACCTTAAGATTTAAAGATATTTATACTGATGCCCCCAAAGAGTCTTTAGGAAATGACGATTTTGATATTAGTGTTTCTAAACCAATTCATAAAGAAATAATTGATGTTGAAAAATTAAGTCTAAAGATGCCAAACTCAGAAGATTCTTGGTTCTCTTATAGTCATAGTGATCAAGAAAATCATTACTTTGTTGAATTGAAACATTCAGAGGCAATGTATGATCCAATCATAGCGATCTGGAAATTTAACAGTAATCAAGAAATGATAAAGTTATTGGATTTGGAAAAAGAAGAACTTAAAGATTTTGCAGAAACATTAGAAAGCTTTTCGGAATTAGATGGCGCTTTATATTTAGCAAATAATGAAGATGATTACACAAGGGTATACCGACTTGATAATGATAAACGTATACTTATTGATGAGTCATTAAGACATAATTTCTATAATACTAATACTTATGTCATGTTTGCAAGAAATTCTGATAACTTATGGTATTCTCGCTTGAATAAAACTGATAAAGGATATTGCTATACAGTTAAAAATGTTAAAAATGATAAGGAATTAAAAATAGACTGTTTTAAAGAAGAATTGGATCCACATTTGATTCCCATCATGCAATTATCTGCAATAAATGAAAAATATATTGTATTTAGATCTCATACTACTAGTTTTATGAATTGGGAAAAGAATCCTAGAGATGTTGAATTGAGTAGTGAAATAAAAGTTTATAATAGACGTGGTAAATTACTAGATACATATGATGATGCTAATGCACTTGAACTAATAGGGGATGTACTGATATTACAAAAAGAAATCGAAGAAACATACGAATATGAACTCATTGATCTAATTAAGGGATATAAGGAAGAAATTCCAGATGCCAGTAAATTGTATTATAATTTAAAAGATCGTGGAATACCGGTATTTGCTTTTAGTGGTACTGAAAGATGGTTTGATGGTACGAAAGTAAGTGGACCAAGTTTTAGAACTTCTGCAGTTCGTTTTCAAACAACCGATGATACAATTGAAAACCAATACCTTGTTTTTAATTATGTGGAAAACCCTGTAATTATTTTTGAAGATAATGATAATCAGGTAATATATTTCTATAAGCTAGTTTTTAAATAAACTAGCTTAATTTTATATTTATATAATGTATAATAGCTTTACACATAATAATTTATCTGTTTGAAAATATAAAATAATTTTCTAACTAAGCTGAAGTTATTATACGGAGGATTAAATGATAAAACAAATAAATAACGCTTTCTATAAGGCGATAACAAAAGCAGAGAATGATAGACCGACAATTTATATATTAAGAGGATTTACTGAGCTTGTCTCAAAGATAAGAATTCCAAGTGAATTGGAGGCTTTTGATCCATACGACCTTGAGGGGAATTATCCGCGATTTATACTTGCTGAAATGTTTCAAATCTTATGTTTAGATGACAACCTTTATGATGAAGTAGATGAGTATTCTTATTATAGTCCTAGTCTTGCTCCCGCAAATGTTAAAGATGATTCTCAATTGTCTTTAATGCTTTTTTCTTTGTCACTTATAAATCATAATAATCATAAATATTCTAAGACAATTAAAAGGATGATTGATCTTAATTATGATTTTATATATATTGATTTCAATCTTTATGGAAGTTTACATTCTGACAATGTTCAGTCATACTTTCCAATTAACTATGAATCAGAACTTCATGAAGATTTACAAGTTTTTGATGATCTTTATTATCCGGGTATATTCGAAAATTCTAATCATTATCAAGCCATGATAAAGTATCATGATCAACTTTCATTAGTTTGTGATAAAATCAATGTTTTCAATGATGATGGATTTGCAAGACAGTTACT
>CAZRNT010000035.1:0-9606 GCA_964601525.1 uncultured Erysipelothrix sp. | reverse complement strand
CATCAATGTCCCTTTTTTTTGCTCAAAACATAAGAAAAGGTGTTGATGAGAATAACCTCACCAACACCAGAGTTTCAAGAGCCAAAGATATTAGAAGACAAATTCGTCAACTCTAATACCTTTTTTACATTTAATTTCGATTTGTTACTAAATTCATTTTGTACATCAAGTCAATAGCTTTTTCATACTCATCATCGTATGAATCAAGTTTCCATTCCCAATTTGGAGAACCTAAAGTAGCTGGACGATTAATTCGACTGCTATCATCAAGTTTCATGAGATCTTGTAATGGTAAGATAACCCAACGAGCATTAAGAGCCATACTATGATACATAATCTGTTCATAGATGTCTTTACCCAATTTAGGCATTAATCTTTGTATAAGCTCCTTAGAAGCTACATTATGTTCATTCTCTAATATACCTTTAATTGTACTATTATCATGCGTTCCTGTATAAACAACAAAGTTCTCATCCATTTCAAAACATTCCTTTATTTCATGTTCTTTTAACTTGAACTGGACAATAATCATTCCCATGAAGTTATAGTGATCTCTTAACTCTAATACTTCTGGCCTTAAATCACCAAGGTCTTCCACAATCATTTTTAAATCAGGAATTTGTTTGAAAATCTCATCAAAAAAATCATAAGCAGGACCCAATCTCCATTCACCATTTTTAGCAGTTTTCTCGTTAGCATCAACTGCCCAATAAGTATCAAATGCTCTAAAATGGTCTACTCTTATTACGTCAAATAAGATTTGATTCCAATTGAGACGATCAATCCAAAACTTGTAATCATCTTCTTTCAGTTTATCCCAGTCATAAAGTGGATTCCCCCATAATTGACCCTCATCACTAAATGCATCAGGTGGTACACCTGCTACCTCTTTAGGATGTCCTTTTTCATCAAGAATAAAGTAATCACGATTAAAATATACATCAGAAGAGTCATGACCAACATAAATTGGAATATCACCAACAATCATAACGCCCTTTTTATTAGCATAGTTTTTTAGCTTCATCCACTGTTTGTAAAAGACAAATTGAACAAACTTCTCATAGTCCAACATTTCTTCATTAAGATTTGTATCTTCCCAATGAATCCACCACTCATTATTATTCAATCTCTTCAATGCTTTGAATTCAGCATAATCATCAAGCCAAAACGCAAGTTTTTCAAAGTCATCATATTCATCATTCTTTTCAAACTTCTCAAATGCTTTTTTTAGTAAGCTTTCTTTACGATCTCTTACCGCTTCATAATCAACCATATTACTTTGGTAATATTCATTCTTTAATTCAATATTTAATTCTTTATATAAATCTTCAATTGAAATATAAATTTCATCACCCGCAAAAGAAGAATACGGTTGGTAAGGAGAATTTCCATAGCCAACAGGATTTAAAGGTAAAATTTGCCATAAACTTGTCATTGAATCCTCTAAGGAATCAACCCACTCATAAGCAGATTTTCCAAAATCTCCAATTCCATATGTTCCTGGCAAACTGGAAACAGGTAACAAAACACCTGAACGACGTTTATCCATTATAGCCTCCAAATATCATCGTTATAATCAGCAATTGTACGATCACTTGAGAAAAATCCTGCTTTAGAAATATTTATCAAGACTTTCTCTGCCCATAAACGACGATTCTCATAATCACTAATCATTTGATTTTTGACCTTAATATAATCTTTAAAATCTATCAACGTCATAAACCAGTCTTTAGAAATCAACTCATGATGGAGTCTTTCTAAATTATCTCTATGTCCATATTTTAGCATCTCTTCAGATAATAAGAAATCAATCGCTTCCTTTATCTCAGCATCATTGTCATAATAATCTTTTGACACATATGACTGACGACGGTAGTGTTCAATAATGACATCACTTCTTTCACCAAAGATATAAATATTATCTTCACCTACAAGTTCTGCAATCTCAACGTTCGCACCATCCATTGTTCCAAGTGTTAATGCACCATTTAACATCAATTTCATATTTCCTGTACCACTTGCCTCTTTACTTGCTAAAGAAATTTGCTCAGAAATATCACATGCCGGAATCAGCATCTCTGCCTTACTTACATTGTAATTCTCAACAAAAATAATTTGTAAGTATTGAGAAACAATTGGATCATTTTCAATCACTGTTTGTAAGCTTAGAAGTGCATGAATAATATCTTTCGCAATCGTATATGCTGGAGCAGCCTTAGAACCAAAGAAGAACACAACCGGTCTTTCTGGTCTTTCACCTGCTTTAATTTTTAAGTAACGATGAATAATATACAACAAGTTCATTTGTTGACGTTTATACTCATGCAACCTCTTAATTTGGATATCATAAATAGCACCATCAAGAACTTTAATCCCTTCAGTTTCCTCAATATATTCAGCAAGTTGTTTTTTCTTTTCATCTTTAATTTCTAACAATGAATCATAAACATCCTCTTGACCAATATACTTTTGAAGATTTGTTAATGACATTGCATCCTCTTTAAAATCATCACCAATTAACGATTCAAGATAAGATGTCAGTTCAGGATTACTAAACTGCAACCATCTTCTAAAGGTAATTCCATTTGTTTTATTGTTAAATTTATTTGGATATAAATCATAGTAAGCTTTCAATTCAGAAGTTTTTAGGATATCTGTGTGTAGAGCTGCAACACCATTTACTGAGTATGAAAAATGAATTGCTAAAGAAGCCATATGTACTCGATTATTTTCATCAATCAAAGCAACTTCTGGATTATTACTTCTTGCTGCAACAACCTTGTCCAATCGTTTTAGAATGTCCACAAAATCTTGATTTACAAAAGCAAAATAATCAAGTGGCCATGTTTCTAAAGCTTCCGCAAGAATTGTATGATTTGTATAAGCAAATACATTTGACACAAGATCTACTGCCTTATCAAATTCAATGCCACGCTTCATCATTTTGTCAATTAAAAGAACAATTGCCATAGTAGGATGTGTGTCATTTAACTGAATTACAACATGCTTATCCAATTCTTCCAAATATTCTTCATGTTCATTTAGTATATATGCCAATCCACTTTCAACCATAAAATACTGTTGAATGAAACGAAGTCTTAAACCTTCTTCAGTTGAATCATCTGGATATAAAAAGAGTGTTAAGTTTTTATCCCACTTATTTTGATCAAAGCTAATACCCTCTTCTATAATCGATGCATCAGAAGACTCTAAATCAAAAAGTCTTAGAACAGTTTTCTTTTGATTATAACCTAGAATATCAATCTCATACATGCGAGAATTATAAACTTCATCCGCAACCTTCACAGGCACTACAAAATCAGTTTCCCTTACGTAATTTTCTTTGTTTAACCAAACATCTGGATATTCATTTTGTAAACCATCTTCAAATTTTTGTCTAAACAATCCATAATGATACAACAAGCCCAAACCTTCACCATTCAAGCCCAAGGTTGCAATAGAATCCAAGAAACATGCAGCTAAACGACCCAAACCACCATTTCCAAGTGAAGGTTCCTCTTCAAATTCCTCAACTTCACTGAGGGAATGACCATGATTTTTTAATACAGCATCAATCTCATCATAAATTCCCATATTCATTAAGTTATTACTTAGTAATTTTCCAATTAAAAACTCAGCTGACATGTAATAAAGTTTTCGATCGCCACTAACCGATTCTAAATTATCAATTCTATCTTGGCTTAATTTTAATATTGCAAGATATAATTCTTCCGTACTTGCATCTGAGATATCTTTACCTAAATACTTTATAATTTCTTTTTCCATATTATCCTCCCGTTTTATAAATAATCGTTTCGAAAGCAGATATATCTAATTGATTATTTTTATATTTATAATTTCCATGTACAGAATCTAAGATTTCACCATCAAAGGAAATCGTTTTCTCTTCTCTGCTTAAATTATGCATCACTTTAATATCCTTGTAATCAAAGATTAAAAGAGATGCCTCATCATCCGTAGATACCTTCACATCCATTGAAGATAATTCTGGATACTTCGTTCTTAATCGAATTATTTTTTTGTAATGATTCCACAAAGAATCTGAATCTTTCATTTGTTCATCTACATTTGAAATTTCGAATTCTTTGTAATCAGCATTCGCAAATCTATTAGGAATATGCTCAGCTTCTTTACTTCCCCACTGCATTGGCAGTCTCTTATTTTCATCTACTCCACTACCTAAAAGACCGATTTCCTCTCCATAATAGACATAGGATTTACCAGGCATTAAAAGATATATTGAAGCAGCCATTTTACGATCCTCTTCATTCATAAAATAAGAAGCTGATCTTCCTTGATCATGATTTGACAAGAACACTGCATCTTGTCCATTAGGATTATTGTTTAGTAATTTTTCATAATAAAGATTCAACTGATTGGCCAAAGAATAAGCATTATTTTTTTGAACCGCCTTCACAATCCAAGAACTTTGTTGGCTCAAATCAAAATTGAAAACTGAATCAATACCACTTTTATAAACTTCTAGTCTTGTATCAATAGGTTCCCACGCCTCAGCTACAATATAAAAGTCATCCTTGTATGCTTTAATATCTTGATTATATTTTTTTAAAAACTCTGTGCTTTCACTAATTTTATTTTCATAAAAGTGACTCACTGCATCCAATCTAAAACCATCTACACCTTTATCAATCCAAAATTTAGAAATATCCATTAATTCATCATATAGAGACTCATTATCTAAATTTAAGTCTGGCATCTCTGACCAAAAGACAGATTCATACCATGTATTATTTGCTAAATAAGTATGATTAGCTAAGGCTTCATCAGTAAAATTATAATAATCGCAATATTTATTAACATCACAATTTCCATTTTCTACAGCATCTTTAGCCTCTAAAAACCAAGGGTGTTGAGATGATGAGTGATTTAAAACTAAATCAAGAATAACTTTCATATCTTTTTTATGAGCTTCTTCTACTAACGTTTCAAAATCACCCATATCTCCAAATGATTCATCAATTCCATAATAATCTTTTACATCATATTTATGATAAGTATCTGAAGGATGAATGGGACTTAAATAGATTGCATGAGCACCTAAATCATCACGTATATAATCAAGTTTCTTTGTAATCCCATTCAAATCTCCTACACCATCTCCATTTGAATCATAGAAACTTGGAACAAAGACATGATAAATAACATCATGACTTTGAATCGCTAAAGTTTCATCAGTTTTCTGGCAAGCAGTTAAAAGAAGACTTAGTAGAAGCAAAGGTAATAAACGCCTCATCCTTTAACTGCTCCTCCAGTAACACCACTAACATAGTATTTTTGCATATATGTAAACAATAAAGTAATTGGAATCGCAATTAAAACTGCACCAGCTGCAAAACGAGTGAAATAATGATAAATATGTTCACGAGTTAACATTTGGTAAAGTCCTAAAGCTACTGTATAGTTTTTATAATTATCTTTCATAATGACACTGACGAAAATAAAATCGACCCATGGTGCAATAAATGACGTCAGGATTGTATAAATAACAATCGGCTTAGAAAGAGGTAAAGTAATCTTCCAAAATATCTGTGATTTACTTGCACCATCTAACATCGCTGATTCATCGATAGATTTAGGTATCGTATCAAAGAAACCTTTGGAAATATAGTAACCCATTGCAGCACCACCTGAGTAAACAAGTATTAATGCCCATAACGACTGCTGTAGATTCATAGCTTTAAGAATATGATATATAGCAATCATCGACATAAAACCTGGAAACATACCTAAGACTAAGATAACATTCATCATTGGTTTTCTTAATTTAAATCTTAAACGACTAAATGCATAACTTGTTGCTAAAACTAGAATTGTTGAAATTGAACAAGAAATTACTGCAACAAATAAAGTATTCATAAACCATCGTGGAAAGTCAAACAAACTACGATCCGTAAATAAGAGTTTATAGTTATCTAAAGTAAATGTCTTTGGAATTACATACTCTGTAAAAGCTCCTGGCTCTTGTCTAAATGATGTAAGAACTAACCAAGCAATCGGAATTAACCAAAGAATTGACAACACAGTTAGAAACACATGTCCAAGCGTTGTTTGTACAAAACGTTTCTTTTTCATTGAAATTGTCCCTCCTTACCATCTTGCATTGTTTTATTGAAGACTACTAATGATAAAAATGCACTAATTATAAATATTACAATTCCTAAACTCGATGCTAATGCGTAATTTTTCTCATTTAAACTTAATTTATAAAGCCAAGTTACTAATAAGTCCGTATCCCCAGCTTGATAGTAATTAATATTTAATGGTCCTCCACCTGTTAATAGATAAATGACATTAAAGTTATTTATATTACCAATAAATTGAGTAATTAAATAAGGAGCAGTTACACTAAGCATATATGGTAAAGTAATTGATTTAAATTGTTGGAAAGGACTTGCTCCATCAATTTTAGCCGACTCATAAAGATCAGCCGGAATATTCATTAGAATACCTGAAGTTATTAACATGGTATATGGAATACCTACCCACAAGTTAACAAATACAACAGTTATCTTAGCTAGATTTCCATCACTTAAAAACTTAATCGGTTGTTTAATAATCTCGGCATTTTGTAACATGACATTTACAGGTCCTAATTCATGAAGCAATTGAGACATCAAGAGTAAACTAACAAATTGTGGTACCGCAATTGTAATAACAAATACTGTACGCCACATTTTCTTCAATCGAATACCCTTTTTATTAATCAACATCGCTAATAACATACCTAAAATGTAGTTTAAAAATGTTGCTGAAAATGCCCAAACAAAAGTCCATCTTAATAATTTAAAGAATGTACTTGAAACTAGCTTATTACCCCAAAGCATATTCTTAAAATTAACAAAACCAACCCATGTAAATAAATTACCCGGAGGCTGATGATTTTTATCAAAGTTTGTAAAGGCAATTAAAATCATAAATATTAAAGGAAGGATTGTAAAAATAAATGTTAATATTGTAGGCAATAATAGGATAGTAACATGAAATTTACTATCAAGATATTCATTAATTTCCTCTTTTAAACTTGGTATCTTTTTACCCTCAGCTAAAAGTTGTTGATTTAAGTAAGCTGTTTTAACATTTCGATAATAAACGATCAAAAAGCCAACGATAATTAAGACAGCAAGAACTCCAAACAATAAAAATAACATAGAGTTATCACCATCAGAATACACATAAATACCTCTCGCTTCATCAAAAACTTTCCCCTGTTCAACAGTACCCAAAGTTCTCAATCCAGCAATTCTGTAAATACCCGATGTAATAAAATACCAAATAAATAATATTTGAGTCATTAAATATGTAATACCTTTAAAATATTGACCTCTTAAAAAGGAACCAGAACCCATTATAAAATAAGAGAGTTTTGTTTTTTTGTCACCTTTTTTAAAGATCGAAAACAGATTATCTTTCATTTTGACACCATCCTTTAAAATAAAGGGAGCCTTATTGGCCCCCTATTGAATATACTAATTACCGGCTTCGATTTGGTCAACCATCTTATCTAACAAGGTTTTCATATCCTCTTTATTTCCATCAATAAGAGCTTTACCAAATGCTTCTGCAGGTCCCCAGTATGAACCTAATACATTTTTTTGTGTTTTAGCAAATGCCGCTTGTTCTGCAAGTGCAGATAACGCTACGTTTTCTTTAACTGCATCACTGTCAGCTGCTTTAATATTTGAAGGACCAAGCTTCAAGACTTCAAAACGTTTTACTTGGCTTTCTTCATTAGTTAGGAATTCAGCTAATGCCATAGCATCTTCTGGATGCTTAGTAGCTGTTTTAACTCCCATTAATTTATATCCTCCAAAGCTAGACATTTGAACTTCTTCACCATCAAGATTCATTGTTGGTAATTTAGTTGCTGCATAATTATCTCCAAAGCCATCTTTGACAGCATCGGCATTCCATGTTCCGGAAACTGCTGCCGCAATTGACTTACCAACACCTGATTGAAGAACCTCATCTTTACCACCAATAAATGCATTTGATGCTACAAATTTTTTGATATACTCTCCAACTTTAACACCTGTCTCATTATTGAAATCTAAAACTTGAGTTCCTTCATCACTAATTCCAATTGTGTTTCCTGCTCCTAAGAAGAATGAAGCAATATACCAACCATTTTCAACATCAAAGTAGATTTTCTTTCCAGCTGCTTCAGCAACTTCTAACATTTTATCCATTGATTTAACATCTTCTTCTGTGAAAACTGAGCTGTCATAATACATGAAGTATCCATTATCCGCTGTCATTGGATAAGCATATAACTTACCATCAACAGTTGCTTCATCTACCGAACCCTCAACATTCTCACTTGTGATCTTATCTTTGTTTAATGTAATTTCATATAAAGCACCTGCATCAACTAAATCTGATAATTGGTCACTAGCAAATGCAAACACATCAGCTGCTGCATCGATATCTTGTAAAACTTGATCACGAGCATCAGGTTCCCCAACAACACCTAATTCAATTTCATATTCTTTATCAGGATTAGCTTCCTTGAAAGCCTCAACTCTTTCTTTCAAGAATTCTTGTGAATCTTGTGAACCCCATACTTTTAAACTGACTTTTTCTTTTTCCTTAGGGTTAGCTCCACCTGAACAAGCTGCCAGTGTCAAACTTAATAGAACGACACTAAATACTTTTAATACTTTCTTCATTTCTATTCTCCTCCTTTTTCGGAAATCGTTTTCCTATCTCTATTATATCAAGTAATTTTTATTTGTAAAGGCTTACAGCAGTTTTATTTCAAAATCTTCATGATTAATCAATGTTTTCCCATTTTCATAAGTAATTTCTAAAATGTTTTCATTATAAAATTTATGATGCAACAATGAGCCTCTATTCTCTTTAAATTGAAGGGTTTTTACTATTTCCTCATGCATAACTTCATAATTATTTAATTGCTTCCACTGTATTGCATTAATACTGTCAGGTAAATTATAAGTATTATGTCCACCTTGTTTATCCCTAAAAAAACTTTGGCCTGCCTGTAATAAAACATTGCCTTGTAATAAAATTGCTAGTTGGCTTAAATATAAAGATTCTTTATCAGAAAAATTTTGAATTTTCATGCGATCAGCTAACGATAAATTATCATGACACTCAACATAATGTATTGATTGAGCTTCTTTAGATAAATATTTATCATCTCCCAATAAAGAAGACACAATACCATTAGAAGATAAATCATCTCTTAAAATACCAATACTTGTTCCATCAATTGCTCCACAAAGTTCATCTCTAGATTTATCATTGAAGAAGCCAACATTAGGGTGTTTTTGCGAATGAGAAATTACAACTCTATGCTCACTCTCTAATACACTTGGCATGTTCCAACCTTCACCATATAAGAAAACATCATCCCCAAGTTTACTTTCAATTGTCTCCATACATAAATTATCCATCAAGCCCATCAAGTCAAACCTAAATGCTTTAACCTTATAAACCTCTTTTAAATAAAGTAAGGATTCCACAATCATTTTACGACACATTAACATTTCGCTGGCAATCTCATTTCCACAAAACGAACCATTGGACAATTCATTATCCTTATAT
>CAZRNT010000034.1:0-9751 GCA_964601525.1 uncultured Erysipelothrix sp. | reverse complement strand
ATCTGAAGTACTTGAATCTAACGGTTCTTCTTCACAGGCAAGTATTTGTGCAAGCTCAGTAGCTTTAATGGCTGCAGGGGTGCCTATAAAGGCTGCTGTGAGTGGAATTGCAATGGGTCTTGTTCAATATGGTGATGATATTACTGTATTGACAGATATTCAAGGAATGGAAGACCATTTTGGTGACATGGACTTTAAAGTCGCTGGAACTAAAAAGGGAATTACAGCTTTACAAATGGATATCAAAGTTAAAGGATTAAACCGTGAAATTTTAGAAGAAGCTCTTATGCAAGCACATAAGGGACGTCAAGAAATCATGGAAGCAATGGATGCAGTTATTTCAGAGCCACGTACAAATGTAGGTCAGTATGCTCCGAAAATTGCTCAATTACAAATTGATCCAGACAAGATTCGTGATGTTATTGGTACAGGCGGTAAGATTATTAACCAAATCATCGAAGATTGTGATGATGTGAAAATTGACATTGAAGATGATGGAAGAGTTGTCATCTATCACAATGATCAAAAAGCAATCGATAAAGCTAAAGGAATGATTGAAGATATTGTTCGTGAAGCTAAAGTTGGTGAAATATACGATGCGAAAGTAGTTAGAGTTGAGAAATTTGGTGCCTTTGTTGAACTCTTTAAGGGAACAGATGCACTTGTTCATATTTCAAAACTTGAACATGGACGCGTTGAAAAGGTTGAAGATGTCTTAAACTTAGGAGATATTGTTAAGGTCAAGGTCATGGAAATTGATGATCGTGGTCGTGTGAATGCCTCCAGAAAAGCACTCTTACCAAAACCAGAAGTTAAAGAAGATAAAAAAGAAGAAAATAAATAAAACAAAGGAGAAACTAGATATCTAGTTTCTCCTTTAATTCTTTGTAGACTGCATCAATATCAATGTTTTGTTCCTTTGTTTTAAATACTAATTCATCTTCTTCATAACGAGGAATGATGTGAACATGATAATGGTCAACTGTTTGCCCCGCAATAGGATTGGCATTGCTCAAGATGTTAACACCCTTGGCATCTAAGCTTCTTAAAAGTTCTTTCGCAATCCTTTGAGCTAATATGTTAATTTCGCCAACTGTTTCTTCATCAGCTGTTAAAACTGATACAGTAGGATTTTTAGGAATGATTAAAGTATGTCCTTTACTCGCTTGCGATATATCTAGAAAAGCCAAATATTTGTCATCCTCGTAAATCTTTTTAGATGGTATTTCTACATCAATTATTTTTTTGAATATTGTCATTATAAACCTCCTTAATTTAATAAATTATAACATAATGCTAGTATAGAAAAAACACACGCTTTTGCATGTGTTTTTAATTTGATTATTCTTTTTCTTTTGTTTCTACTTTATCTGTTAGATAAGCAGGGTTCTTTTTGAGGACACTATCATAAGCGTCTCGATCAAATATTTTGAAACCATGATTTCTAAAGACGATTCCTTCATACTTGTTTTTAACTTCTTCTGTTTCAACAAGAACATTCATTGTGTCTTCTTTAATCTTATTGGCATCAACTTCAATGATTTGTACAATATAAGAATTTTCTTTGTTTTCTGGATTTTCCAATACACCACTTAGTGTAGGGGAATTATTTGTATTTAAGAAATCTGAAATAGTACTTGGGAATTGACTTGATTTAAGTAAAATGACTTGCTTTGAACCATTAAACTGGCTTTGTAGAAGTGCATTTTCCTTAGCAATCTTATCAAAGTCTTCACCATCTTTAATTTCTTTCAATACCTTTTCGGCATCTTCAGTTTTTAATTCTAAAATTCGAACTTGTCTTGCTTTGTACTCTTCACTTAATTTATCAAAGTCTTTTTCAATTTCTGTTTTCATTAACTTTCTAAACTTTAAGTCAGGATATAGCATTTTCTCAACGTAGTCATTTTCTGTTTCAAAGCCAATGTTCTTGATAACTTGAAGATATTCTTCACCAAGCATTGCCTTTAGGTACTCTAATTGAGAATTTGCATCTTTCTTCATTTCATCATCAATTTCAACTTCACTAATTAATTCTTGTTTAGCATGGTCTAAGAGTACCGCAGAACCCATAACACCTGTATCATAGTGTTTCATAACACTGAACAAGTTTTCTTCTTTAATAACTGTTTTTTCTACGGAAAATAATTCTTTGTTATGACTTATATTTACAGATGCATCTTTACAAGCTGTAAGTACTAGAAGAGATGTGAGTGCTAATAATAATTTTTTCATTGTTTATCACCCTTTATTCCCATATATTTCATAAGTCTTGCTTCGATATCTTTATCTTGGAATTCAATATTTAAATCTTTGGCTTTTTTCCAGATGGCTTCCATTTGTAAACTTGGGTATTGTTGCATCATTGCTTCTACAAAGCCTGATTCTTTTTTCAAGTCTTCATATTTGCTTGATTCTACATGAACAAGATGTTGTCCATAAGATGTTTTAATCCAAGTTCCAGTTTCGCCATCTTTTAAGGATAATGCTGATTTTAAGAATTCCTCTTGATATTCAGTGTTTTTATCCATATAACCTAAGAGGCCTTTTTGTGGAGCTGTTTGAGGATCATCGGAAAATTCCATAGCAACTTTTCCAAATTCCTGTCCATCTTTTAAGGCTGCATTAACTTTATCAATTTTCTTTTGTTCTTCGTCAGTAGGTTTATCTGAATTGTCCATGTTAATCAATATATGACTTACAATTCTTGGATTTTCACTTTCCATGAAAGGTTTTGCATATTTATCAAAGTTATCATCAATATATTCAGAGATGATTGCTTCTTTTTTGGCGAAGTCTTCATATAAAATGTTTAATTCATCTTTACCACTGTAACCTAAAGCAATAAGTGCTTTATCTAGGTTTTCTAAACCTGCGGCACCTTGCTCAGCTGATATATATTGAATTTGCATTTTAGCATCTTCTTCAGCTTGTTTAATATCTTCTTCTTTGCTTGGGATCGCTGCTAAGCTTGCTTTTTCAAAAAGTTTATAGATTTCAGCATCCCCGTATTTGTCAAGTAAGAGCTCGTAATATTCATCTGCGAGTAAATTTTTATTATCAACTTCAGAAATTACATCTTTACCATCAACACGTTTTCCTTTTAAAACACTGTTGATTTGTTCATTTGTAAAATAAATTATTCCGGCAAGGAAAATAATTGCTACAATGACGACAAACCAATGTTTTTTAATATTGTCAATCATTTAAGTCCTCCTTCTTAATCCCTACAATTATAAGCGATTTAAGAAGTGAATGCAATAATCGTATAGTCCGGTATTTTTGCTTTCTTATGCTATAATATAAAAACAAGTTAAAGGAAAAGAGGTTATATTAATGTCAACATTAAAAATAAGAGATTTACATGTAGAAATTGATGGAAAAGAAATCCTAAAAGGTGTTAATTTAACAATCAAAGAAAATGAGATTCATGCAATTATGGGACCTAATGGGAATGGTAAATCTACATTACTAATGTCTATAATGGGGCACCCTCGTTATGAAGTAACATCAGGATCAATTTTTCTTGATGATGTCGATGTTTTGGAACTGGAAGTTGATGAAAGAAGTCGCTTGGGACTTTTTTTAGGAATGCAGTATCCACAAGAAGTACCAGGGGTTACAAATTCAGATTTTCTTAAATCAGCAATTAATGCACGTCGAGAAGAACCAGTCGGACTTTTTGAATTTGTTAAATCAATTGAAGGTAATATAGATCGTTTAAGAATGAGAGATGATCTGGCACATAGGTTTTTAAATGAAGGATTTAGTGGTGGAGAGAAAAAACGCAATGAAATTCTTCAACTAATCATGCTTGAGCCACGTTTTGCCATGCTTGATGAAATTGATTCAGGATTAGATATTGATGCTTTAGCCTTAGTTGCTAAAGTCTTAAAAGAAGAGCAAAAAGAAAAACAAATGGGATTAATGATTGTGAGTCACTATGAAAGGTTCTTTGAATTTATTGAACCAAGTCATACACATATTATGATCGATGGAAAAATAGTCATGACATCAGATGCTAGTTTAGTTCGTAAGATTGACCAAGAAGGTTATGACTGGATTGGTGTAGACTTACCAGGAGAAACACGTCATCAAAGACCAAATTCAGCCGTTAGTTGTGCCATCAGAGAACATTTTGGTGATAAAGATGAATAAGCTTGTTTTTAAAACAGGTTCTCATCATTATCTTCTTGATCTTAAACAAAATGAACAGTATACACTTCTTTTCGAAGAAAATTCTAAAGGAAGCTTATTTTTAGAAACAGATGGAAAAGGTCAAGTAGATATTGACTATGATTTTGAACCTTACAGTGATTGGAATATTTTAGTATTAAATCGAAGTAATTCCACATTAATCATAAATGAAAATATTAATCTAAAAGAACATGCGATTTTAAGTATGAACTATGGAGAACTAAGTTATGGGAAACATACTAAGAAATCAATAATTAATTTTTTAGGTTTCAAAAGTAAAGCAGATTTCAATGCAGCTATTCTGAGCTTTGATTCAATAAAATGGGATATCATTGCTCATCATCAAGCTAAATCTTCAGTGGCTAATGTCAACAATCATGCGATTGTTTTAAAAAATGCAGCTTTAGATTTGGATATTATAGGTAAAATTGACAATGGTTTCTCTGGATCTGAAACGCATCAAATGACTCGAATTATGAATCTAGGTGATGGCTTAAATACAATTGTCCATCCGCAATTATTAATAGAAGAAAATGATGTTGCAGCTTCACATGCTGCTTCAGTAGGGCAAGCAAATGAAGAACATATTTACTATTTGCAATCTCGAGGACTCAGTAAGCAAGAATCTTTGAAATTAATTGTATTAGGTTATTTAATGCCAATTGTTAATTTGATACCTGAAAAAGAAAACCAAGAAATATTAGCAAAAGAAATAGAAAGTAAGGTCATGGAAGCATGGGAGATATAAGAGATGATTTTCCATTTTTAAGAAATCATTCAGAACTTATTTATTTTGATAATGCCGCTACAAGTCTTAAACCGCAAGTAGTTATTGATGAAGTGAGCAATTATTATGAAAATATCGCGGCTAATATTCATCGTGGAGATTATAAATTATCTCATTTAGCAAGTAATAAATTTGATGAAAGCCGCCAAACTGTTGCGGATTTTATCAATGCTAATCCAGAAGAAATTGTTTTCACATCTGGAGCATCAGAAAGTTTAAATCTTGTAGCGATTGGATACGGACAAAAACATTTAAAAGAAGGTGATGTAATTCTTCTTAATGAAACAGAACATGCATCCAATCTTTTACCTTGGTATGCATTAGCTAAACGCAATAAATTAAAACTTGAGTTTATCAAAACCAATGAACAAGGCGATATCTTGCTTCATGATTTTGAACAAGCAATGCATTCTAAGGTCAAATTAGTATCGATTGCCCATTCTAGTAATGTTTTAGCTTATATTAGAGATATAAAAAACATGAGTGCAATTGCCCATTCTTATGGAGCGATAATGGTTGTGGATGGTGCTCAAACGGTCGGACATATAAAAATCGATGTTCAAGATTTAGGTGTTGATTTCTTTGCTTTTTCCGGACACAAAATGTTTGCTCCAAGTGGTGTTGGTGTCTTATATGGAAAAAAAGAATTACTAGAAGAAACTGATCCAATATTCTATGGTGGCGGAAGTAATCATGACTTTGGTATTGATGGTCTGATGACTTTGAAAAAATCACCCTTAAAATTTGAATCGGGAACGCCAAATATTGAAGGAGTTTTGGGACTAAAGAAAGCAATTGATTACATTAATTCTGTGGGAATTGATTATATACATCGTAGAAACCAGGAATTGTATAATTATGCTTATACCAAATTATCGACTTTGAAACATCTTGTTATTTATAATCCTAATGCTGATTTATCGATAATTTCCTTTAATGTTGATGGAATCTTTGCTCAAGATGTTGCACAGTATTTAGATAGTTTTAATATTGCTGTTAGAACAGGGGATCATTGTGCTAAAGCATTTGATCCAAGTTTAAAGAAAACTAAAACGATTCGTCTTTCAATGCATTTCTATAATAATGAGAAGGAAATTGATATTCTCTATGAAGCGCTTAAAGACATTACACTAGAAAAATGTATTGATTTATATATTTAGGAGGAAAACATGAATTATTTTAATGACCCTTTATTCCTAAGACAAATTATTATGGATCACTATGAAAACCCAAGAAATAAAAGAGAACCTGAAGATATGGATGCTTATGTAAATAAGCACATGAAAACAGATAATTGTATTGATGATATTAATTTATTTATAAAAATAAATAATGATGTAATTGAGGATATATGTTTTACCGGAAGTGCTTGTACTATTTCTACGGCCTCAACGTCTATTATGACAAATCTCTTAATGGGTAAGTCAAAAAGAGAAGCCCTTAATATCATTGAAGAGTTTGATCAAATGATGCGTCTTGAAGATTATAATGAAGAGCTAATGCAAGAAGCTAACGCCTTTAAAAATGTTGGACGACAAGCAAATAGAATTACTTGTGCACGCTTAGGTTGGCAAGGTGTTAAAGAAACATTGGAAGGAGTTTTAACAAATGACAATTAGTGATCGTGAACGATTACCTAGTGAGGACTATGAGTACGGATTTTCAGATGATATTGAACCTGTAGTTTCCTTTGGTCTAGGGCTCGATGAGAATGTTGTAAGAGAAATTTCAAAAATTAAAAATGAGCCACAATGGATGTTGGATATTCGCTTAAAAGCTTATGAGCATTTTGTACAAGCTCCAATGCCAAAATGGGGCGCAGATTTGTCAAAAGTTAATTTTGATGAATATATTTATTATTTACGTTCAAGCGAAAAAAGTGAAACTAAGTGGGAAGATGTTCCTGATGAAATTCGTGAGACATTTAAACGACTTGGTATTCCTGAAGCGGAAGCTAAATTCTTATCAGGTGTCGCAACACAATATGACTCAGAAATGGTTTATCATAATATGCTGAAAGAAGTAGAAGATAAAGGAATTTTATTCTTTGATATGGATACTGGTCTGAGGGAATACCCAGAAATCGTGAAAAAATATTTTTCCACACTTGTTCCTTATAATGACAATAAGTTTGCTGCATTAAATACAGCTGTTTGGTCAGGTGGTACATTTATTTATGTTCCTAAAGGTGTTAAGCTTGATAAACCCTTACAATCATATTTCAGAATTAATGCCGAACAAATGGGGCAATTTGAAAGAACTTTAATTATTGTGGATGAAGGAGCTGATGTTCACTATGTAGAAGGATGTACAGCACCTGTTTACTCCAAATCATCAATGCATGCTGCAGTTGTTGAGATCTTTGTTCATCCAAATGCTAAATGTCGCTATACGACTATTCAAAACTGGTCCAAGAATGTGTATAACCTTGTAACTAAGCGAGCCAATGTAGAAGCTCATGGTTTTATGGAGTGGATTGATGGTAATATTGGTGCCCAAACGACTATGAAATATCCATCTTGTGTCTTATCTGGCGAGCATGCTCGCGGAATGACAATATCTATTGCAGTTGCAGGTAAAAATCAATTCCAAGATGCTGGGGCAAAGATGATTCATAAAGCTCCTCACACCCAAAGTACTATTATCTCAAAATCAGTTTCTCGCAATGGTGGAACGGTTAACTACCGTGGGATTGTATCTCATGATGCAAATTCACAGAATGCTAAAACTAAGATTGAGTGTGATACATTAATCCTTGATAATTTATCAAAAAGTGATACAATGCCAATCAATGTTGTGAAAACAGAAGGTTCTGTTGTGGAGCATGAGGCAAGAGTGTCAAAAATATCAGAAGATGAGCTCTTTTACTTAATGAGTCGTGGTCTCTCTGAGGAACAAGCTGCAGAGACGATTATTATGGGCTTTTTAGAACCATTTACAAGAGAATTACCGATGGAGTATGCAGTTGAATTAAACCAGCTCATGAAACTTGAGATGGAGGGTTCAGTTGGATAAAAAAACTATTTCTCAAGAAAAAAGAAGGCTAAGAAAAAATCTTGCACCGGATAAAAAACTGACCTATGATTATCAAATTCATAGTAATTGTTCTAAATTTATGAATAAGTACCAGTCTTTTGGACTATACGCATCTTTTAATGATGAAGTGGATACATTTGCTTTGATAAAGGATCTGCTTTTAAAGAATAAGCTTGTTGCTTTACCTAAACTTGAAGGAAAAAAGATGAACTTTTATCGAATCCATCAATTGGATAATCTTGAACTTTCAAGTTTTGGAATTTTAGAGCCTAGTGTTAAAGCAATACAATTATCAAAAGAAAAGCTTGATGTATTGTTTATACCTTTATCTGCATTTAATCATGATAAACATCGCATTGGTTATGGTGGGGGTTATTATGATCGCTATTTGAATGATTATCATGGTTTGAAAATAGGGCTTGCCTATTCATTTCAAGAAACAGATTTTAGTGATTTTTCTCAACATGATATTGCTTGTGATTATATTATTACGGAAAAGGGGATCTTATGAGAAGAAAATTTAGTTTATTAATGTTTGTTATGTTTTTCTCCCATGCATTATTATTCACGCAAATTATTCCGTTTTTGATTACTTTAGGATATAGTGCCAATCAGAGAAGTTATCTAGTTGCGTCCTATGCAGCCTTTTCTATGTTGGGACAGATTGTTTTTGGTTATCTTAGTGATCGCCATGCAAGTATTAAAAAATTCATTATTATTTTAACTTATTTAATTATTATTTCCGGATTGTTGGCCTATTCTTATACTGATATTTCTTTTCTTGCACATTTTGTTGCTATGTCAGTGACGGCAGGTTCTACAAGAATTGTAGGTAATTTATTTGAGACATGGATTTTAGAACTTGATGAAATTCATGATGATTTCAGTTATATTCGAAGTTATGGTTCCTTAGGCTGGGCACTGGCTTCCTTAGGATCGGGTTATCTTGTATTAAAGTTTGGCTATTCCAGTTTGGGTTATCTTGCAGCAATCTTAGGTGTTTTGATTGTTTTTATTGCTTCAAGGGCTAAGGATGCTCAGAAGGAAAACAGTGAGGGTTTGAGTTTTCTTGATGTTAAGGAATTATTAAGTAACAAAAACTATATTGTTTTAATTTTAGTGTTTTTCTTTGCTTATTTAATTTATAATACTGATACTATAACCATTACAGAATATATATTTGAATTAGGTGGTAGTGCACAAGATGTTGGATCGAAGTGGTTTATACAAGCGATGAGTGAAATTCCGATGTTGTTTGTGGGTTCAAAACTATTGAAGAAGTATAATGCGAAAGGTATGCTTACGATGTCATTAATATTACTTATGCTTCGATATGTTTTAACGGGTCTATCGGGAAGTACAAATCAAATAATACTATTATCCTTGCTTCAGGCTTTTACATTTCCTATTATGTTAATAAGCCAAAGGCATTTAGTTTTTAGGGAAGTACCTTCTCATTTAAAATCTACAGGACAGATGCTTGCAGTATCCTTGAGCATTGGCTTATCATCGATTGTTGCGCCATTGGTATCTGCTTTACTGATGAATTTTATGACAACATCTAAAGTTATCATTAGTTTAGGCTTTAGTTTGTTTATTCCAATCGCTCTATTAGCTCTTTATGAATAATCACATATTTTCACATTATTTTATCATGTGAGGTCCACATAGTTAGTATATTATAGATTTGTAAACAGATAATAAGTTTACATCTGAAGACTATTTTCTTCT
>CAZRNT010000033.1:0-9806 GCA_964601525.1 uncultured Erysipelothrix sp. | reverse complement strand
TTTAACTTGTTGCATGAGTTCTTCATCAATTTGTAAGCGACCAGCCGTATCAATCAGGATTGTATCAAAGTCTTTTCCATGTTTTAAAGCTGCTTTAACAACTTCTTGTGGACTTGAATTCTCAAGACTAAAAACCTCAACACCAATTTGTTCTCCTAAAATGTGTAGTTGCTCAATTGCAGCTGGACGTGCCAAGTCTGCAGCAACCAAGAGAACTTTTTTATCTTCTTTTGTTTTTAAATGATGCGCTAATTTTGCAATACTGGTTGTCTTACCACTACCTTGTAAACCAACCATCATTAAAACACCAGGTTCTTTTTTGAATTCTAAACCACTGTTTTCTTCTCCTAATATTTCAACAAGTTTGTCATTAACAATCTTGATGAACATTTGAGCTGGGTCGACCCCTTTGGGAACCTTCATTCCCATAGATTCTTTTTGAACATGATCTAAAAGTTCTTGAATAACTGTTAAGTTAACATCAGCTTCTAATAGAGAAATTCTAATTTCAGAAAGTGCATCTTGAATGTTTTTTTCTGATAACTTTCCTTTTCCACTTAAGTTTCTAAATGTATCCTGCAATTTATTCGTTAATTGATCAAATGCCATTGTTTTTCCTCCTACAAGAATGAATTGATTTCTTTTTCTTCTTCTTTATATTTAAAGTCAATTACTTCAATGTTTTCCAAAGCATCACCAATTAGAGTATCTAAATCAAAATAAGTTTCAAACTTATCGATTTTATCTTTCTTTGGCTTTGTAACTGGATTTTTAGGTGTGAAAATTGTACAACAGTCATCAAATGGTAAAATTGATGTTTCATATGTGCCAATTTTCTTCGCTAAATCCACAATTTCAATTTTATCATAGGTTATCAACGGACGCAAAACCGGCATTCCTTCTATAGCTGTAATGCTATTCATGCTTTCCAAGGTTTGTGAAGCAACCTGTCCCAAACTTTCACCATTCGCAATGGCTAAACAATTCTTTTGCTCTGCTAATTGGTTAGCAATTCTTAACATGAATCTTCGCATCATTGTGATTGAGTAACTTTCTGGTACTTTTTTATTTATTTCCAATTGAATATCTGTAAACGGAACAATATGAACCCTTATATCATTTTGATATTTACCCAATTCCTTTGCTAAAGATAAAACTTTGTTGAGGGCTTGATCTGATGTATATGGTGGAGATGCAAAATGAACAAATTCTAATCTTACTCCACGCTTCATCATAAGATGCGCTGCTACGGGTGAATCAATTCCACCTGAAAGCATCAGCATAACTTTCCCTTGGATGCCTACAGGGTATCCTTGAGCTCCTAGGACCTTTCCCATCATGATATAAGTACTATCTTTACGAATCTCTACAATAACTGAAATATCCGGATTATGAACATCAACCTTTAAATCAGTATTTTGTAAGATTTTGCTAGCAACATGACGATTTACCGTATCTGAGCTATGCTCGTAAGTTTTATCATGTCTTCTGGTAAATACTTTAAAAGTTTTTCCCTCTTCTTCTTGAATTAAATTTAACGAAATTTGTGCAATCTCATCCATGTCTCGTTCTGTTTTAATTGCTAAAGAAAAAGAGCTTAAACCAAAGACATGTTTCAATTCTTCACTAACAGCTTCGCCATCTTCACCATTTAAATGAATATAAAGACGATCATATGTTTCTTTATAACTTAGTTCAGGGAATTCTTTAAGTTGAGATTTCACATTTCTTAATAATTGATGGGTGAAATTTCTTCGGTTTTTTCCCTTTGTGGATAATTCTCCATAACGACACATTATGTAATCATATTTAATTTTTGACATATTCTTTAATCTCCATTATCTTTCTACATACTTCTTTTATATCTTCCAATGTTACCATACTTGAAAGACTAAGTCTTATATTTGATTTTAAACTTTTTTCCTCTAAATTTAAAGCCCTAAGAACATGCGAGTAATCATCATGACTATGACATGTACTTTGAGCCGAGACGTAGATTCCTTCTCGATTAAGTGCATTCATCATAATTTCAGAACCAACCCCTAAAATAGAAACATTAAAGATATAGGGGCTAGAATCCTTAAATGAATGAATTTCCATATCATCTTGCTTAGAGAAGAAGTCCCATAAATAATCATACATTTCTTGAATATCATCATAGTGTTTTTCACGTTCTTCATTGGCCAATCTTAAAGTTTTTGACCACAGTATCATTGCGGGACTATTTAAAGTTCCACCACGAAGAGATTCTTGTTGTTGACCGCCATAAATAATTGGTAGGATTGGCACTCCTGCTCTTTTTATGAGTAAACCACTTCCTTTGAAGCCACCTATTTTATGAGCGGAGTAACTCACCATATCAATTTGTTTCATATTGATAGGATGTTTGGCCAATGCTTGTACACCATCAACATGGAAAAATGCTTTTGAATTTTTACGAATGGTCTGAGCAAGCTCAGATAGATCATTAATACTACCAAGTTCATTATTGACAGCAAATAATGAAACTAAGATTGTATCACTTCGCAAAGCTTTTTCTAATGTTTTAGGATCTACTTTCCCTTCTTCATTCACAGCTAAGTACTCAATTTCAAAACCAAAGTTTTCTTCTAAAGATTTACAAGTATTTAGTATTGAGGCATGTTCAATTTCACTGGTAATAATATGTTTGCCCTTATTTTGATTGGCAAAAGCAACGCCTTGAATTGCCCATGAATTAGATTCACTAGCACCTGATGTATAGAATATTTCATGACTTAATACACCTAAATCCTTGGCTAATTGCTCTGTACTCTCAAGGATTAAACGTGAAACACGCTGACCTGCATAGTGCAAGGAGTCAGCGTTCGCATAATATTGTTCCATCAAAACTTTACTATCATTAATAATTTCTGGATGCATTGGTATTGTACTTGCTGCATCTAAATAAATCGGATTATTGTGCACTTTTTGCATTATTCTTAATCATCTCCTCATATTCGGAGTCAGGTCTATATTTATCAATTGAATTAATAATGGTTGTTAGACTCTGGGTATATTCACCGTTGTTAAAGGCTAATTCAGCGCGTGTTAATTGTGTATCTATATCCGCAATATATGGACGATAACGATTAGCATAAACAATTGCATTTTCTGACATATCAACAACTCCAACTAAATTGTTAACATTATTGTGAAGCTTGTAGATATAATCAATCGCTTCATCTACTGTTGCATTTAATAAGCTTACATCTAAACTTTCACTATCAAGCATTGCTTTAATTTGATCGGTGTACTTGTAAGATTTCTTCAAATCACTTTCATATTTTTCAGAAATACTTGGAAGTGAACGTTTCTTTATTCTTACTTGCACATCGTTAATAATTAAATGAAGTTTTAGTAATTGTTTCTTGGCACGAACTTCATCTGCATTTGCTTGTTCTACTTTTTCTTGTAACTTCCTGAAGTCTTCATTAAGAATATTCACATCTTGGCGTAATTCTTTAACAGAAACTAAAATTGTGGATGCCGGAATGTTTTCCTCATTTTTCATACGTTCAATTTTTTGATGTTTATCCAAGTATTCATTGAGTGTTTTTTCAGTTTCATCTAATTGTTCTGCAAAGCCATCAAAACCAAATCTTAGTTCAATTCTACTTGCTTCTTTTTGGATTTCTCCAAGTCCTTGATTTAAGCCAGCAATAGAGTCGGATGTTGTATTGAAGTTTTCTTCAAGTTCTTCGTGAGCTTTATTTTCTTTTTGGATCTCCACAACTAATTGTTCCAGTCGTTTTTGACTTTCACTTAAGCTCTGAGATGTTTTTTCAATCTCACCTTGTGATATTTGAATTAAATCTTCTTTTAATACTTCACTTAGTAAAGCAATATTACGTGGAACTTCCAAATGCTCAACAAATACACCTTCTTGACGAACACCTTGATAAAGACGAGATACTTCATCGAGCAATTGAGGAATTAATCCCTTAGCTCGCTCATATAACTTTGGTATCGAATCTAAACGGTTTTCAAAAAGAGCAATTGCTGCCTCAGTATCCATACTTACTTGAGATGCTTTCGCAAAGTCAGATGCATACATCCACTCTTCGAAGGTAGAGAACATATGTTCTATCTCAGACACTTGAGCTTCAAGAGCATCAGTACTGTCTCCTAAACTTGACTCAAACATTTTCATTTTACCTTTTAAGGCTCTAAATTGATCCTTAAGGTTATTAATCTTCATTCTCTGTTGAGTTTCTTCTTCAAGAAGTGTTTCGAGTTGATTATCTAATTCGTAGGTTTGATCAAGTGCTTCCTTTAATACAAGTTCAAGTTCATCAAACAAGTATTCTGCTTCATTGAGTTTTCCGTATGCTAAAGCATCATTTGCATCGCCCATTTGATTAACAATGTTATCTTGTTTTATACGAATACTTTTAAAAAGATCTTTACAAGAATCAACATCCCTTGCTATCTTTTGATTAACTTTTGCTAAACCACTTGCTTTGTTTATTTTAAAAAGTATCGGTATGCTCATCAATTCATTATATTGAATTTCTAATTCATCAAAACGGTTTTTTAAACCCCTCTTTTTTGATGCTCTCATTAAGAAAACAATTAAGATAATAATTACTCCAACTGCGATTGCGATAAAGAATTTATATTCATTTAAAAACGTTAATATATCGTTATAGTTCATAACTTCACCTCATTGATATTATTGTACCATATAAAACATTCATCCGTTAATTCTTTAAGTGATAATTTAAGGAAAAATATTTGGACAGAAGCAATATTTTGCTTTATAATAACTAGTGCATAAATCGTTGACAAGTTTCAACAGATTGTGTATAGTATATAAGCGTCATTATGCACAGCAAACAAAGTTAATAGCCATTAGTTTGTCCCGCGGCAGGTGCCAAAGTACCAAAGCTGTAAATGGGAAACGGCTTAGATAAACTCAACTATTAATAATTTGTAACTTGCGATATGACTATGACATTAGGAGGTCAAAATGGCAAGAATAAAAGGACCAGTATGGAAAAGATCCCGTCGTTTAGGTTTCTCAATCCTTGAAACTGGAGAAGAACTACAACGTCGTAATTATCCACCTGGACAACATGGACAAGCACGTCGTCCAAAATTATCGAACTATGCTTTACAATTACAAGAAAAACAAAGAATTCGTTACACATACGGTGTTAACGAAAAACAATTCTTTAACACATACAACCGTGCAGTAAAAATGGATGGTGTTACAGGACACAACTTCCTATTCTTACTAGAACAACGTTTAGATAATGTTGTTTACCGTATGAACTTAGCACGTACACGTCGTGGTGCAAGACAACTTGTTAACCACGGTCACATCTTAGTTGATGGAAAGAAAGTTGATATTCCTTCATTTACTGTTCAACCAGGACAAACAATTGAAGTTAAAGAATCATCAAGAAACATGGAATCAATTAAAGATGCTCTAGAAGCAAACGTAGCTATGGTTGATTATGTTGAATTCGATAAAGAAAGCAAAAAAGGTGTTCTTACAAGATTACCTGAGCGAAGCGAATTGAACCAAGAAATCAACGAAGCACTAGTTGTTGAATTCTACAATAGATAATTTTGAAATTGAGACTAACCAAATGGTTAGTCTTTTTTTAATGCAAGTAAACTCGCATTAACTTCCGCACCTAAAACAATTAAAATACTCGCGATATATAACCAAAGTAATAAAATAATAATTCCACCTATACTTCCGTAAGTTTTAGTATAATTACCAAAACGATTAATATAGTAGGAGAAGAAACTAGAGAATACAATAATACCAACAGAAGCAAATAAACTTCCATAAATGGTACTTCTAAAACTAATCCTAACCCCTTTCTTACTTGACGGAGCAATTTTATAAAGTAAGGATAGGATGAAAACCATAAATAATAAAGGAATAATCACTTTAAATATACGCCATAAGATTAATAAATAATCACTAGGGTATTTAAAAATAGAACTAAAGATCGTCTCACCAAAAACTAAAACGGATAAAGATACTATTAGTATTAAAAATAAAGCAAATGTAAATACAATAGAATAGATTCTTAGGATAAAAAAGGGCCTCTCTTCTTCTAAGTCATAAGCACGATTAACTGCTTTAAAAATAGCCATTACACCATTTGATGCAGTCCAAATAGCTCCTAAAGCACCCAGAGAGAGTAAGGTTAAATTAGAATTACTGAGAATTTCTGTGATTAAGGAATAAAGAATTTCCTGTGATTCTGCAGGTAAAACACTCAAAAGCTTCGTTAAGACCTCTAGATCTGTAAGCGGAGTGAATTGTAAAAGATTAAGAAAAAAGATTAGAAATGGAAATAAAGATAAAATTAAATAATAGGTTAATTGTGCACCAATTTCAGAAACTCTATCATCCTGATAACGAAATATTAAGTCTTTAATAAAGATATACCATTTTCTATTTTCATATTTACTTAAAAATGATTGCATAAAATCACCTTCTTTGTATATATTTTAGCATAGCTATCTAAAAAAGATTAAATCTACTATCATGTAGGCAATAAAAAAGGAAGAATTATTCTTCCTTTTTACTTTCTTCTTTTTTATCTTCTTTTTTCTCATCTTGCTTCTCTTTAGACTTTGGATCTTCATATTTTAGATCAAACTCTAAAAACTCTCGATGAACATTTAATTTACGATAGTCATTGAAAACTACTAACATCTGAATATTTACTGCGTCTTTATCAACTTCTCCTAGAAGTTGAAATCCATTAACATAATTCTTATTTTGTCGTGATTGATTAGGGATCATATTATAAGGATTTTTCTCTAAAATTCCTGCACTAGGCATCATTTTTTCTTCGGAATTATAACCCTTTTTATTTTCTACTACCATTATTTTAACATCATACATCGCTACTTTTGCTTCATCAACGATAATCTCATAAACATAAGTTTCACCCTTTTTTTCGATTTTTGCATCGACATTAAAGAAAGGTGATTCTTTTTTAAATTTATCATTATCTAAAATAGATTGATAGTATGATTCATATTGCAACACACGCTCTGTATAGTCCCTTTTTTCACTTAAAGAACAACCTTGTAGGAGTACTAGTGTCAACAATATAAGAACGAGTCTTTTCATGACCTTCCCCCTTAATCTAGATGTCTAAGGACAAAATATGTTTTCTTACCACGTCTAATAATTGTTAGTTCATCAGCAATCAATGCATTCTCATCAATAACAAAATCTAAATCTTTAACTTGTTCACCATTTACATAAATAGCTCCGCCCTCAATAAGTTGACGTGCTTCACGTTTACTTGGAAGTACTTTAGATTCAACTAACACATCCACAATATTTCCATAGTTCACTAAATCAAACGTTGTCATTCCTGCGAATGCTTGAGGAATTTCATCATCACTTAATGATTTAATTTCTCCTGAGAATAAAGCTTCAGTAATATTCATTGCTTGTTGTAAACCTTCTTCACCAAAAACAATGGCTGTTAGTTCTTCAGCTAAAGATTTTTGAGCTAAACGTTTGTGCGGTTCTTTTTTAAATGATTCAGTAATTGTTTCAATTTCACTAACTGATTTTAAAGATAATCTCTTTAAGAAATCGATAACATCATCATCACTTGTATTATAGAAGAATTGATAGAATTCATAAGGACTTGTTCTATTTGGATCTAACCAAACATTAGCACCCTCACTCTTACCAAACTTAGTACCATCAGATTTCATAATCAAATGAGATGTTACTCCGTATACTTTTGCATCGTTACCCTTAATTCTACGAATTAAGTCAGCTCCTGCAACTAAGTTTCCCCATTGATCTGAGCCACCAATTTGCAGTTCGATGTTCTCATGTTCATAAAGATGTAGGAAATCAATCGCTTGTAAGATAATATATGAAAATTCAGTATAGGAAATTCCTGAATCTAAACGACTCGCAACTGTTTCTTTTGCCATCATTGTATTTACACTAAAATGTTTTCCGTAATCTCTTAAAAATTCCAACATTTTAATATCACTTAACCAATCAGCATTATCCACAATCTTAATTGGATTTGCATCAGAAGTTAAAATTCGTTTAATTTGTTCTGAGATTCCGTTAAAGTTTTTTTCTAAATCTTCATCATTCAACAATTGACGCTCAGTTGTTGGACGAGGGTCACCAATCATTCCTGTAGCCCCACCAATTAAAGCAATTGGATTATGCCCTTCTTTTTGATAACGTTTTAATAAAATTAATTGTTGTAAGTGACCAACATGCAATGAATCTGCCGTTGGGTCAAAACCACAGTATAAAGTAACTGGGCTTTCTAATCTCTCTTCTAATCCTTTACGATCAGTTACATCCTTAACTAATCCACGCCATTCTAATTCTTCTAAAAAAGTCATATGTCCTCCGTTTTAATGATTTGTATCAAACAAAATCTTTATCTTTAAATAATTTCTTTGCAATACATCAAGCATACATGTAACCACTAACAAGGTTGTTACATCATGCGGATAAATATAAGTTGATGTACAAAACTTATTTAATTCATCCCATTTTTCTTCTTTAAATATTAAATTCTTTGCTAAGAATTGGGCTTTCATTAAATTCTTTTCCCCATTAAACGATTTAATCGAGTAATCATCATACCTACTCATTATAAACAATAAAGTAGAAATAATCGAATTGTTTTTCTGATAGAAAGGTACATAGTGATTAAAGACCTCACGATAGCCATTGAAGCCAATTTCATATCGCTCTCTTTCACCTTCAAAATCAGTGATTTTATCCAATTCTAAACTAATATTTTTAATCTGCTTACTTATATCTGCATAACCACGAGAATTAATAAAAGCAAATAAAACTGTGCTTGTCATAAACACCGTGTAATAATAAGAATCTTGATTTAAAACTGAAATTTTAATTTTTTGATTGACTTCCTCTTGGAAAGCTAAAATTGATTCAGGATCTTTACTGTTGTAATTAAATATATTTAAAGTCTCATCACGATAAGTTCTAATTAAATGAATAAATTTTTCAAAATTCATGTGCTCATTACTGCCGCGATAATTAGGACCATACATTCCAAAACCAATATGTTTGGTAAATGCGCTAACGTAAGAATATAAAAGAATATTAGATAAGATCGTCTGCTTATCACCTTTGAGCATATAAGCTTCAATTTCTTTTAAAAACTTTCTCTCATATTCTTGATCTTCAATTTCACTTTCTAATAGATCACTAAGAACTGATTGAGTAAATTTGTCAACACGTTCATCAAGTCCTAAGTCTTCTCTTAAAATATTAGCATCCTTATCAAAAACATCACTATCAATTGCAAAACCCAAAGGATGATAATCTTCATAATGAACCAATATATCTTTAATTTCTTTGGCTTCTTCTTCAAGCTTTATATAAAAAATCAAGCCTTCTTCATCAAATGTATAAGACCAGGACTCAAGCATGAATCGATCCCACAATTCAAAGAAAATGGTAAAAATCGCATAAGAAAGAAGATGATTTCTTCGATCTTTCCCTGCATAGGCTGTTCGCAAGACTAAAAGAGATCCATCTTGGCCATCAATCATGCCATGCATTAAGGATTTTCTTTTCTCACGAAGTTCTTTAATGGATTCAGATTTTAATTGTACAACTTTCATAATCCAACCTCTTTCATCTTTACTAGTATAACAAAAAAGACAATGTTTGTAACGATATTGTACCACATAATAAAAAAAAGGCGCGAGGCCTTTCTTAAGAATTACATAACTACAAGGAAAATCTGATGCTCTATCTTTTAAGGAGAAGAAAATAGTCTTCA
>CAZRNT010000032.1:7455-9940 GCA_964601525.1 uncultured Erysipelothrix sp. | reverse complement strand
CTCCTGATTTTCTCAAGGTATATATTTCTATTTTATCTTCTCTAGTTAACTTTGATATATAAAAACCGAACATCCTCATCTTTGTTCAAGATTTGGGGTTCGGTTCACTTTCACACGCAAAAGAGTGTTCACTTAAAAATTCTACCATCCTTACGCCAGTATTACCTGGATCAAGTGCAAACAGTTACCTGTTTAGGGTCAAGACTTTTAGTCTTATCTCAGCTCATTGATTGAGCCCCCCTTGTATTTCATTATTCGATTGTACATTGACATTATATTAGATATCAAAGCTTTATCAATGATAGTGAAATTTTATTTAAATAAATCAGTTGATAAATAGCGTTCTCCTGTATCTGGAAGTAATACAACGATATTTTTTCCTATATTTTCAGGACGGCTTGCTAATTTTTTTGCAGCAGCAAGAGCAGCACCTGATGAAATACCTACAAGAAGACCTTCTGTTTGTGCTAAGGCTTTCCCCATAGCAAAAGCTTCTTCATTTTCTATTTGAACAATTTCATCAACCACTGTTTCATCATAAATACTTGGAATAAATCCAGCGCCGATTCCTTGAATTTTATGAGGTCCGGATTGACCACCACTTAAGACAGGTGATGCACTTGGTTCTACAGCAACAACTTTAATTTCTGGATTTTGTTCTTTTAAATAGCGACCTACACCACTTACTGTTCCACCAGTACCTACACCAGCCACAAAGATATCAACATTACCTTCAGTATCACGATATATTTCTGGACCTGTCGTATTGTAGTGAATTTCTGGGTTGCTTGAATTATCGAATTGAGCTGGGATAAAACTGTTATTGTATTCTTGAGCAAGTTCTTCGGCTTTCGCAATTGCTCCCTTCATACCAGCTTTTCCATCTGTTAAAACGATCTTAGCTCCATAAGCTTTTAGAATTTGTCTTCGTTCAAGACTCATTGTTTCTGGCATTGTTAAAATGAGTTTCAATCCTAGTGAACTTGCAATTGATGCTAAACCAATTCCTGTATTTCCACTTGTTGGTTCGATAATGACTGTATCACCATCGACTTTTCCTTGAGCAATCGCTTCTTGAAGCATTGCGTAGGCAATTCTATCTTTTACACTTCCACCTGGATTAAAGAGCTCTACTTTTGCGATAATATTTGCAGGAATTTGTTCTTTTTCCATGATGTTATTTAATTTTAGTAAGGGAGTATTTCCTATTAACGTTCTTATACTATTGTGTATCATTTATATTACCTTCTTTCATTTTCATTATCACAAATACAAGCATATATTTCAAACAATGTACAATAAAAAAGAAGAAGATTATTCATCCTCTTCCTCTGTTTCTTCATCAATCTCTTGTTTAAGTACTTTTACTTTGGAGATAACTTTTTCATCAATATCAACAATTGTGAAGAGATAGCCATTGTACATAAAGTCAGATGTATCACTCACTAAGTCTTCTTGAGTAGGAATTCTTCCTAGTTCACCAATGATAAATCCACTTACAGTATCATAATCTTCTACGGGAAGATTAATTTCTAACAAGTCTTCTAAATCTTCAATGTCCGATGAACCGTCAACTAAATATTCGCCGTCATTAATTGTTATGATATCGTATTCTTCTTCCTCATCATCGTACTCATCTAAAATATTACCCATGATTTCTTCAATGAGGTCTTCCATAGTAACAATCCCTGCAGTACCACCATATTCGTCAATAACAATGGCCATATGGGTTTTATGGTTCTGTAATTCTTTAAAGAGCTGATCTGTTCGTTTTGAATCAGGAACAAAGTAAGGCTCTCTTAAGAGATCATTAATAATGAATCGGCTAGTACTATTTTTCTTAATATATCTTAAAAGATCACGTAAATGAATTACTCCAACAATATTATCAATATTGTCATCATAAACTGGATATCTTGTATATCGTTCTTCATGAACTAAATCCATAATATCATTGAAACTTGATCTTGAATCAATTGCTACAACATCTGTTCTATGGGTCATAATATCCGATACTTCAATGTTATCAAACTCAAAAATATTATTAATCATTTCTTTTTCACTGGTATTAATTTCTCCAGCATCGACCATGATTCTAATTTCTTCTTCAGTCACTTCTTCATCAATTTTATTTGGATCAATACCCACTAAACGTAATACAATGTTTGTTGAGATTGATAAAAATTTAACGATGGGTGTACTTATTTTTGATAGTAGCCACAGTGGGTAAACTACAATAAATGCAAATCTTTCTGGATTTGACATAGCAATTCTCTTGGGTACCAATTCACCAAAGACCAACATTAAGTAAGATGTTAAGAGTGTTATTAAGAACATTGATAATGTTTTAGTTGTTGTTGGTGAGAAATTTCCCATTGTTAAAATCCAATCTGTTAGTTCACTTGCAAATGCTTCAGAAGCAAAAACCCCTGATAGAACACTGGCTAGTGATACACCTATTTGGATGGTTGATAAAAATAAATTG
>CAZRNT010000032.1:0-7445 GCA_964601525.1 uncultured Erysipelothrix sp. | reverse complement strand
CATAGACCTGTCATGTCTTTAATAGGAGGTAAGACACCTAGCAGGATGAAACAAATTCTGCATAGACTTAAGGCCGACATTTGCTTTAAATTAAAGTATTAATTGTATGGATGATACACGAAAAATAGATTGGGTATTTCTTTTAGTTCTAGTACAAGACGTGCTTTTTTATGGCCGTCTTCTGCCATACTTTTAAGTTTAGAATTATTGATTGAAATAAATGCTATTTCACTTCCTGAGAAAATTCCATTAAAAAGTACTAGTAAAAGAAGTAAGATAATTTGAATTAACATTCAAAATTCCTCCTTTCACTTTGTTTATTTGATTTATTCATTCTCGGCAAGGGACAACTGTCCCCTTCATTATTTTCCACATTCATTCCTCCATTAGCTATTGCTACAGTTTAAATAATTTTACAAAGATTTTGAGCTTTTGTCAATCAATCTAAGCATCAAAGGTCTTTAGTGCTTCACTCATATTGACCTTATTTGCTTTTTTGGCCATGAGTAAATTAATGATTATTGAGAGTCCTAAAGTTAGAACTGCTCCCAATATATAACTTGATGCTAAAAGCTCACGATTAAACATGACTGCATCTATTTCGGCATTAATAATGACGAATTGATGTAAGTATTTACCAAAGATGAAACCAAAGATTAAACTGATAAAGGTTAAAATTATGTTTTCTCTTAACAGGTATAGTGCTAATTCTTTAGGATAAAAACCTAAAACTTTTAGAGTTGCCATTTCTTTGTATCGCTCACTTAAATTCATTGTTATTAAATTCAAGAGCACGATCAGTTCTAATGAGAAGGCCGCTCCGACAATGACATAGATAACAATATCAAAGTTCCCCATCATATCTCGATATGTTTCTCTCATATCTACAAGATGTTTAATAGCTAAAACATCATCGTTTTCATACAGTTTCTTATTGATTGTTTCATCAGATTCATTGGTTCTAAATAAGTTGATGTTATTCTTGACTTCCTTAGAGCTTATTTGATCATGAACTGATTGGGGCATGTAAATATAATGGAAAACATAGTTCTCACTTATTTTTCCTACTTGGGTCTCATATACTTTTTCATTGTAGCTAAAGGTGATTGTATCCCCTATATCCAAGTTATTTAGTAATGCTAGTTTTTCTGAAATAATAACTTCGTTTTCTTTTACATCAATGTTTTCTTTACTTTGACGATCTTTAAAACTTATAAATTCAGATAATTCTTTCATATTGTCTGTTATATAAAGACTTACATCTTGATTGTTTACTTTCACTGTTCTAGAAGCTAAATCAATTGAGTCCGTAAAATTACTTGTATCGATTTTGCTTCCTTCTTCATAGACGACCATTCCATCGTATTGAATAATTTCATTAAATTGTTTATCAACAATAGAGTAGATTGAGTGTTTTAAACCAAATCCTGTGATGAGTAGACCAAAAGATCCACCTATTCCAGCAATTGTCATTAGGAATCTTGTTTTGTTTCTAAATAGGTTTCTTAAACTTACCTTATATAAAAAGCTAAGTCGATTCCAAATAAATTTGATTTTTTCTAAGAAAATTCTTTGCCCACCTTTTGGCATGGGTGGTCGTAATAAGTTCGCAGTTTTTTCTCTACTTACTGATAGTGATTTTACTAAGGCCACCCCAACACTTGATAAAAAGCTAAAGAGTAGTGGCATCCATGCATAAGTTAATACAATACCATCTACTAAATCAGGTGTTTTATACATGATTCGATAGGCGTTATAGATTAATTTAGGTATCATATAAAATCCAATCGTGATTCCAAGTGCACTACCTAAGATCCATGCAAGACCTGTGAACCCTACAAATTTAAGGGCAGATTTCATGGATGAGTAACCCAGTGCTTTATAAACTCCTATTTGCATTCTGGATTCATCTATCATTCGAGAAACCGTGCTTAGGGTTACTAAGACTGCTACACCAAAGAAGATTAGTGGAAATACTTTTCCTATCGCTTCGATCCTATCTGAATCTTGATAGAATTCTCGATAACCAATTAATACATCTTCTCTTTCTTGCATGTACATTTTTCCATGTTCTAATTCGTGGATTTTTTTGTAGCCGTCATCAATTTCTTTTTGAGCATCTTTTAATTTTGCATATGCAGATGTTTTTTCACTTTGAAATTTTGTATAGGCTTGATTGTATTGTTTAAGTCCTGCTTCATATTGGCCAATGCCTTCTTTAAGAATCACTAGTGCCTTTTGGGCAGCAATAAGTTCTTCTTCTAGCGCTTGTTCCTCTTCAGCGATTTGTTTAAGCATTGCTTCTTTAATGACTGGATTTTCTTGTTTTTCTGCTTCTAAGTACGCTGCTTTAATTTTTTCTTTAGCTACAATTTCTTGTTCGCTAATCATTCGTTGGGCTGTTTCCCATTGTTCTTCTAGATCGCTACCACTGAGTGTTCCATTGATTTCCAGAAGTCCTGATTCTAATTCTTCGTAAGAATCTTGAAGTTTAATTTTACTTGAGTTTAATTTGCTTTGAGCATTTCTGAACTCTTGATTAACTTCTAGTGTTTTGCTATCGAGTTCACTTTGAGCATCTTCTAGCTTTTTTATGTCAGGAGCAATTAGACGATCAAAACGATGATCAGCGATTTCTTTTTCTTTATCCTCAAGAATTTTTTTGCTTTCCGCAACTTTATTTTCATCATTGAGAACAATTCGGGCACTGGTAAAAACATCAATTTCTTTGTCTAAATCTTCTGCGTAAACAAAGCCTGATACCCCTCCTGATCCAAGGCGTGTTTGTCCTCGTTCAAGGTTCATATATAGTGATGATTCTACAAATGCGACAATTTTAATTTTTTGTTCTTTGAATACATCGCCTTTATGAACGGTGAGCTCATCCCCTATTTTGAGATTGTATAAATCTTTCATTACTGAATCAAGGGCTGCTTCTTGCTTATTTTGTGGCAGTTTACCTTCAATAAGTCTTAAATCACTTTTATTTTCTTGGCTGTATTCAAATACTTTTACTACGGTATCGAAGTCTTTATTTGATATATAAGAATCAGCATCATAGACTCCATAAACATGACCATCGATGTCTTCAGCAATTTCATCGATCATTTCTTGATCTATACCTAAACTATGATTAATTTGTAAATCGAGCACTTTACTTTCTTCCATGTATTGGTCGGCTGTTTGGCGCATGTCATAGCCAGTCACCTGAATTCCAATAAAAAAACCAACTCCTAGCATTGTAATTATTGCGATTGCTAGGAATTGAAACCACTTCTGTTTGATTTCGCGAAGTATATCTTTTACCATTTGATATCATCTACCTGTTTGACATGTTTATTCATCCATGATTTTTCAACTTTACCATTTTTTATTTCAATGACTTGATCGGCAATTTCGGTAATAATTGGATTATGAGTAATTAAAACTACGGTCATTCCGTATTCATCTGAGCATTCTCTTAAAACTTCTAGAACTTGTTTCCCTGTTTGGGTGTCAAGTGCTCCTGTTGGTTCATCACAAAGTAAAAGTTTGGGGTTTTTCGCAATCGCTCTTGCAATCGCTACTCTTTGTTGTTCTCCTCCACTTAATTGTGCGGGAAAGTTATTGATCCTATCTTCTAAGCCAACTTGGGCTAGAATTGTTTGGGGATCTTTCGCATCTTTTGAGATTTGAGTTGCTAGTTCAACGTTTTCAATTGCGGTTAGGTTTGGGATAAGGTTATAAGATTGGAAGACAAAACCAACATCATCTCTTCGATACTGTGTCATTTCTTTGTCTTTTAATTTTGATATATCTTTTTGATCAACTAAAACTTGACCTGAACTTGGTAGATCCATACCGCCTAATATATTCATTACGGTTGTTTTACCTGCGCCTGATGGTCCGACGATTACTACAAATTTACCTTGTTCGATATTAATATCGATACCATCTACTGCTTTAATTTCTAAATCTCCTACTTGATAAATTTTATAAATATCTTTCATTTTAATATAAGTCATGTTTATACCTCGCTAAATTTTCATAGAGTGCTGTTTGTGTATTTTCATAGTGTTTCCATAGAACATCAAAAGCTAATTGTTTTAGAATTATTTGACGATCTTTTTTAGGGATTGAGAATTTAATTAAATCTTCTCCAGTAATTTTTAAATCTGAAACATTTCTAAGATTTGTTGAATCAATCATCTTAATATATTTTTGACGATATACAAAATTTTCTTGATATTGGTTTAGAAAAGTTAATAGTTCAAAAAAGTAAAAAGTGTCATGTTTTAAAAATAAAGTATTCATGTCCATTTTTTGATAATCATCAAGAATTAATTTCATCTTTAGAATATAATTTCTTTTGTTTTTGCTTATTTGCCATTGTAAAAGGATTTGTTTTAATTCTTTTAAATCATACATTAGGATTAAGCGATATTCCCATTGCATTGAGTCACTAAAAATTATTTCAGGGTAATCTGCATTGGGGAAGATTGTTTCTAAAAAGTCTAAGTCTTCTTGGTATAGTTTCCTAAAGCCATCTGATTGAAGAATCTTGATGCTTTCTTCTTTTAAGTTTATTGCTTTAAGTTCCTTAATATACTTAAGGTTTCTTTGGGCTGCTATTAAGCTGTCTTGATCAATACTAAAGTCAAGTTCTGCTTTGAACCTATACATTCGCACAATTCTTAAAGCGTCTTCTTTAAAAACGATATGGGGACAACGAATTGTTTTTATTTTCTTTTCTTTTAAATCACTGATTGAATTATGAAAATCGATAATTTCATAATCTGCATTCATATAAAGACTATTGATTGTGAAATCTCGTCTTCGAGCGTCAAGTTTTCTACTTTTGATGAAATCCATTTTCTCTGGATGGCGATAGTCTTTATAAAAGTATTCTAAACGAAATTGACTAATTTCGATTTGATATGTCATAAATTCTAATTTTATTGTTCTATATTGATAATTAATAGTGTTTACGTTAAAAATAGTGGTGTCAATAAGTGCTTCAAGTTTGTCTATATCCATCGATGTTGCAAGATCAATATCATAAGAAGTTTTTCCTAATATTAAATCTCGAACAAAACCGCCGACAATGTAGATCTCTTCGCCAGCTTTTTCAACTTCTTTCATTAGTTCTAGTATATCTTGATTGATTTTGAACATATGACACCTCTTATTTATTATACCATCTAATGAGTATAAAAAAAGCTAAAGATAATTTACCTTTAGCTTACGTATTGCTTAGAAATTTTATTGAATTTCTATTTTGTTAACTAAGTCAGACTCTGTTTTTGCTGGTAAGACAAGTTTTAAAACACCGTTTTGATATTTTGCTTCAATCTTATTTTCATCAACATCGGAGAATCTAATTTGACGATGAACATTTTGGTAAGATCTTGAGCGATAGAAATAATCTTTTTCTTCACTTTCTTCTTCGTGTTTATGCTCAGCTTTAATGCTCAAGATATCACCTTTATAACTAATTTCAATGTCTTCTTTATTAAAGCCTGGGATTTCTAAATCTACAAAGTAATTATTTCCTTCTTTATATATGTCTAAATCTGTACCATAAGTGAATGTGTTCATAAACTCATCTCCAAAAAATGATTCCATTAATGTGCTAGGTCTGCTTGTTGTAATTCCGTATTTCATACTTTCTACCTCCTTTAGCACTCTTGATACCTGAGTGCTATTACACTGTTATTATATCATATGTTTTAGCACTGTCAAGTATTGAGTGCTAAGTCCTTCTTCTAGAATAGAATTATCAATTGGTGTAAAATAATTATAAGGAGGAATTATTATGAAACTAGTACTTGTAAGACATGGAGAAAGTATTTGGAATAAAGAAAACTTATTCACTGGTTGGACAGATGTGGAGCTTTCCGATAAAGGAAAAGAGGAGGCTCATCGCGCTGGGAAATTACTTTTGGAAAACAATTATGATTTTGACTTAGTTTATACCTCATTACTAAAAAGAGCGATTCATACGCTTGATATTGTTTTGGATGAAATGGATCGAGCTTGGTTACCGGTCATTAAGGATTATCGTTTAAATGAAAGACATTATGGTGCTTTACAGGGTTTAAATAAAAGTGAGACTGCGAAGAAATACGGGGAGGATCAAGTTCTTCTATGGCGACGTAGTTTTGATGTGAAGCCTCCTGCCTTAAGTTTGGATGATGAGCGAGCACCGCACAATCAAAAAGCTTACCAAAACATTGATCAAGATTTATTACCTTTACATGAATCTTTAAAGGAAACAATTGAACGTGTTGTTCCGTATTTTGAAAATGTAATTAAGTTAGAAATGAAAAAAGGCAAGAAAGTTATGATTGCTGCACATGGTAATTCTATTCGTGCTTTGGTTAAGTATTTTGATAATTTAAGCAATGATGAAATCATGGGAGTAAACATTCCTACTGCTGTTCCTTTAGTATATGAGTTTGATGATGAATTTAATGTCATTAAAAGTTATTATCTTGGTGATCAAGATGAAATTGCTAAGGAAATGCAAGCCGTTGCGAAACAAGGCTCAGCTAAATAATTTGAGCGGATGTTCAATCAACTAGTCTATTCAAATATTTTCTTGTACAATAGACTGTGTTATAGGAGGAGAAAATGAAGAAAAATAATATCGGAGTTATTGGTTTAGCAGTAATGGGTTCTAATTTAGCCCTTAATATAGCAGATCATGGTTATGATGTATCAGTTTATAACCGAACAACATCTGTTGGAGAGGAATTTGTAAAAAACAATCCTCATGAACGTTTATTTCTATATAAAACATTAGAAGAGTTTGTGGATTCCTTAGAGAAACCACGTAAAGTTATCTTAATGGTTCAAGCAGGAATGCCTGTTGATAAAGTTATTGAATCATTAATTCCTTTAATGGATAAAGACGATATCATCATGGATGGTGGAAACTCAAACTTTAGAGACACGATTCAACGTACAATGCATGTTGAAGAACAAGGCCTTAAGTTTTTAGGTGTTGGTATCTCAGGTGGTGAAGAAGGTGCGCGATTTGGCCCTGCAATCATGCCTGGTGGTAGCGAAGAAGCTTATTCTCATGTTTCTGACATCCTTGAAAGCATTGCGGCAAAGAAAGATGGCGAAGCATGCTGCGCTTACATTGGTGACAATGGTGCAGGACATTATGTAAAGATGGTTCATAATGGTATTGAATATGCTGATATGCAATTAATTGCGGAATCCTATTCTTTATTAAAACATCTTGGTAATTTCTCTAATCAAGAATTATCAAATATATTCGCTGATTGGAATCAAGGTGAACTTGAAAGTTACTTAATCGAAATTACAGCTGATATCTTTAAAGAAAAAGATACTCTTACAGATGAATACCTCATTGATCAAATTCTTGACAAAGCAGCTCAAAAAGGTACAGGTAAATGGACTGTTGAAGAATCATTAAATACAGGAACAGATGCTTC
>CAZRNT010000031.1:0-11083 GCA_964601525.1 uncultured Erysipelothrix sp. | reverse complement strand
CATGAGGAGTATCATATGTGAATGGAATAAAACGTGAGCCAAAGCCTGATGCTAAGATTATTGCGTTATCAACTTTATAATTTTGAAGATACTTTAAACCCTCTTCGCTTAGTTGATAGTAATTATTCTCTTCTACAATATATCCCATTTCCAAAGCTTTTTTAAAGCTTTTACCATCAATTTTCTTCAACTCATCTGTAGTTAAATATGAATTTTCTAATACAAATCTACATAATTTGAACATAATTCACCTGTTCTTATCCTATAACACAGTTTAAAAAAACAAAAACCAACTCATTTAGAGTTGGTTTAAACAATTAGTTTAATTGATTTTTGTAAGTTTTCGACAACAATTTCATCATAAGTTCCACCAAACTCACCATCAATATTCCAATCAATTTTTTCTTTTGACTTAATATTTAAAGTTTTTGATTTAAAAACTGTAAACATTTCATTCTCATAATTATTCTGCATCATACCACTTAATATGAGACGTAATTCCTTAACACTATTAGGCTTAGAAATCAAAAGCACTTCAAATAAACCATCTGATAAGGAAACTTCTTTTTCATCAAAATGAATTATGTTTCCCATTGAGGTAGAATTTGAGATTGCTCCAAAAACATAATTCCCAGAAACACGAGCATTGTCAGATTTAATTTGCACACGATAAGTTTTAATTCTTCTAAAACTTAAAAAACCATACAGAATATAGGCACGATAACCTAGCCAATTTTTCATTTTTTGTGGGGTATTGTAGGTAACTTCCGTGAAATTCCCAAAGGTTAAGGCATAAGTAAATGTTTTATTTTCATTCATTAAACCATAATCTACTTCTTTGTAATTCATTTCTTCAATTAAACTTAAAGTTTTCACTAAATCATTTTTATCTAAACCTAGATTTTGCGAGATTTCATTGGTCGTTCCTATCGGAACAATCAATAATGGACAATTCCATAAATAAGTATGCATACCATGGATAGTATGACTTATTGTCCCATCTCCACCACATGTAATGATTAAATCATATTTGTGCTCAAGACTTTCAAGGATTTCAAATGGTCCAAAATCAATTTCAGTTAGATGAAATTCGTAGTCATAATTATTCTCTTTGAGATAATTTTCAATAATTTCTCTTTCATTGTTTTTACTAATTCCAGCTTTAGGATTAAAAATAACGAGAACAGTCATACTACCACCCCTTTTCTTTGATATAGTCTTGGCTGTATTGCTTCCCTTCTATTATGTCATATTCTATTAGGTAATACTTATCTAGTAATTCTTTTTGTTTCTCACTTAATTGATCTTTTGTTTTCACGCTTCCATCATTAAGTAAGTATTCAGTATTTTTACCAGCTGGAACTTCTTTTCTCAATTCCCAGACAAGTTGATGAATTGCATTAACTTTCACATCACTTGCATCATAAAGATAGTTAATTAAATTAGTTGAAGATACCGGAGTATCAATCTTACTTTGTTTATCATTGAAATTAGTATAAACGAAAAATTCTGTCGTAGCGTATTCGAAAGTACGATTTAAATCAGCTAGACTGTTATATAAACCTGGGTGATGATCACCATAGAAAACTACTGCCACTTTACGATCTAATTTAGAAATAGAATCGATAAAACGTTGAGTCTCTTGATCAGTAATATGAATTCCTTGAGTATAATACTTGATACTTTCTTCAACTTCTTTACTTGCCTCAACTTTAGGTTGATATTTATACTCTTTGTATTTATCGTTATAAACAGCATGGTTTTGAATGGTTACAAGGTGCATGAAAATATCTTTTTCTTCGTGATTTAAATAATCTAAAACTTCATCGTAAGAAGCAGCATCAGAAATAAATTTATTATCGTCAACCTTATAATCATACTTCATGTCATCTTCAAAATTAATTTCATCAAAACCCAATATTCTATAAACATCTCTTCGTTTAAACATTTTTGAATTAAAACTGTGTAATGAAATGGCTTTAGTATTATCAGCACGTTTATATTCACTTACAAATGAAGGAAAAGATTTAAACTTTGTCATAAATCTTTGAAATGGTAAAGCCATATTAGATTCTAGATCTTGAATCGATAAAGATGTTAAAACTTCATATTCAGTATTAGGAGTCCCACCACCATAAGCCGGTACAATCAACTTACCAGCCGCATATTTATCTGATGGGTCTTGAATGTAAGGAATTGGTGACTCTTCAATTTCTACTCCATTAAAGTTTCTTGGATCTGCCAAAGACTCACTTAAAACATAGACAACTGAAATATCTTCAAAGTCTTCATGTGCCCTTCCTTTATTTCTTTGATCTGCAGCTTCTTGGAATTCATCTAAAACTTCATAGACCATTTCCTTAGTATAGTTATTCGGTCTTTTCATCGCTTCCCCTGAAAGGTTGGAAATAAATCCTAGTGCGAAACCATTTTGTTGGTAAGTTCGCAAGGGATCCCAACGAAATTCTTTGAAGCCTGATGAATCCATCATTTTTCTAAACGAATTATCATCAGCATGAACTTTTCTAAGTCCATTCATTGATAAAAAGATGGTCAAGACTAAAGCAAACTGTAATATAATTTTGTTATTTCTTGTTTCAAATAATTTGAAAGGATATTTTTTACTTAGAAAATATACAGCTGTAAATACAATAACAGTCAAAACAACAAACATAATTAGATATATAAAATCAACCATTTGAATTAAATCTTTAAAGCTGGTTATTAAGGCTATATCAGATGGAAAAACAGGTTCAAGTCTAAAATCAATTTTCAAAAAATTTGAAAAAGATAAGATTGTGAAACCATAGATAAAAAATGCAGCCGTTAACCATAAATCATTAAATAAAATAGCAAAGAGTAAAATAAACAATAGATACACAGAAATACTCAGCAGCATAATTTTCTTATGATTTGATATAAAAGTAAAAACGGAAAAAATATTAAAATCTCTTAAACCAAGTTCCAAAATAAAAAAACTCAGTACTGATATTAATAGCAGAAATAGAGTTCTTTTAATTATTGATTCTTTCTTATTCATTTATTGCACATCCTTTGTATTAAAAATAATATATTGATACGCATGGCGATCACCTCTGTCTTCAACTGGAGGTAATTCCATATAATTACCGTATAGATTAGTCAAGTAAGCATCATAATTTGAAAAAGAATAATACTTTCTTCCTGCAAAATCATATAGCTTCAAAGACTGTGTCCATGAACGTTGAATCGTTTCTTTACTATAACCATATGCCCCACCAATATTCGTTATAAATTCACTCTCTTCGTTATTATATTTCGAAGATATATAATTTAATCTCTTCTTTAAAAAATTATTAGAAAATAATTTTGATATTAACTTAAGCACGGTATAAAAAACAGATTTGATAGACGAGCTAATATTTATCTTATAATTATTTTTGGCCAGAAGTAATTTTTTATAAACTTCAGTTGTTATTTTATGATATTGTTTCTTCAATGAATTATTGGGCACAGAATCGAATGGAAATACATCAATAAATATTCCATAATTTTCAAGATTATCTGGTAAATTACCCTCTGCAATTAAGGTGTTTTTTTTCATTAACTTTATGAAAGGTAATGAGTAATGTTCATTATTATCCATATCCATAAAATAATAATCATCATGAAGTTCTTTTTTTAAAACCTCTTTAAATTTTTCATAATCATTTCTCAGCATACCTAAATCAAAATCGTCATCCCAAGGTATAAAACCTTCATGGCGAATCGCTCCTAATAAAGTGCCTGCTACAATAAAATAATTAATATTGTTTTCTACACAAATACGATGCAATTCATCTGCCAACTCTAGATGAACTAAATGAAGTTTTTCTAATTCTGTCATTTTTAAAAACCTCCTAGTTCTCAAATGAAGACTTGTTTGGTAATTTTCGATCTAATAAATCAATGACCTTCGTTTTTACTTTATCAAAATCTTCAATCTCATCAGAATCATTGATACAATAAATTTTATAACTATCGTTATTTAAATCTTGTTCCAAATTATCTAATAAATGTGGAAGATTATAAAATTTTCCTAAAGCATCTACATTATAAGGAGAAAAATTCCCATTCACAAGTTGATGGTTCCTAAATACATACTGATTAACGTCAGTAATCGATCTAAATTTATTTTTGGATGTTTTATCCAAGGAATCATAGTATAAAGACCATGAGTCTTCTAATGTAGACTTCAAGTAAGGAACTGGCAAATGATGCCATTTAATTCCTGAGAAGTTATTTAACGGACTTAAATACAGATTTTTCAATCTTGTTTTTATTGAATATTTATTACTGTACCATTTCTTTTTGTTTTTAGAAATCATATCTTTTTTATTAAAGTTTTGATTTACCAAATCAATGTTATTCAAAAGGATATGCGGGAAGATTGTACCCTTATCTGATGTAATATAATCCAAAAGAGCTTGATCACATGGTAAGCCATTCTCAAAAAAATCACTGACTTCAGTTTTCTTGAGAAGAAACAGATCATCATTGAAGTAAACAAAGTGTTCACTAAGCCCTTCGATTCGATGCATATTTAATTCAATGGGATGTGATGAAAATGTTGGTAAATATTCATTGGGTATAAAATCTTGATGATAAACAATATTTAATTTAGGATGATCAATATTTAAAAACTTTGGTAAATGTCCCCATGTTATAAAATGTATTTTATTAACCCAGGGAGCATTTTCCTCAATACCTCTAAAAACATATTTTAAGTTTTCCATGTCACGATAACGAACTTCACCATGGTCACTATTGGCATTAGGATTATATAAGTTTTTTTCTTCTTGCCATTTGGGATCATTACCATTTACCCAAGGAATAACAAAGTCTACTTTAATCATTTAACACCACTTCTTCCTCTTTATTTTCACGCTCAAGCAATTGAACTGTATAACCTAAATAAATCCAGAAAGTAAATTCAGAGAATTTATTCATATACAACATTGTTGTTTCAGCAAGATTGGTAATTAAATAAAATGCCAGCATTGCTGAGATGGCTGTAATAATAATATAAGTACTGTTTCTTCTTTTCGCAACAAACAGATACTTAAGCACATTGAAAATATGCAATAAAAGATAAGCAAATAAAGGTATTGCCCCTACTACACCAGCACTAACCAAAGTATGAATATAGAAGTTGTGGTAGGTTGAAAAACTTTGTTTACTAAATGGTAGGGTAATTGTCTTAGCTGTTGTAAATGCACCATACCCAAAAATAGGTTTCTTTGCGAATCGCTCTAATCCCAATTTCCAAATAAATGGTCTCCCGGTAAACACATCATAATTACCTGGAACCTCACGATCTAAATCAATTGGACCTGTGATAATATTTGAATCATCACCATCCTCGCCCACCATATGGTAAATTTGACTTAATTCAGCTGGAACAAAAGACATTGTTTTATTACTTAATTTTAATCCTTGACTAAACGCAAGTATAACAATTAATCCTGTAATCACAGAAATGCTAATTGCTTTGAAGTATCCTTTCTTTAAAAATTTACTATAATTTAAAAAGAATACTAAAACAAAAAGAAATACATACAATCCAATAAAAACACCTTTTGAATTTGAAAGACCTGTATGTACAGAATTACTTATAAAACCTGTAATTGGCCAAAAATATTCTGGCTTCTCTTCATTTCTAATAATGGCTATATGAATTATAGGAATCATAATACCAATTGCTGTTGTTGGAGTTGTAACTCCTCTATAAACACCAATTAGACGATTTGCGTGGAAACCAATACGATATAATCCATTTAGATATTCAAATTCACCAAAATATTGTACTGAAAATAAAAATATACCAATTAATGAAGCAACACTTGTAATTTTAATAATAATCATATTCAATGTTTTTAGCTCTTTAACTTCATTATTTTCTTTACTTGGTAAAAGTAAGACTAAAAATGTCACTATTATATAAGAATAACCAATTAAATTCATTTTTAATTGAATGTGTCTGTTCAGCAAGATACTTATAAAATAAGTAAAAAGAAAAGACCAAAGTAACTTAGAATATTTAAAATTTAAAATGTTTCTCTCATGAAACAAATCATAGAGTAAAAATATTGCTGCCCATAGAAGTCCTAATTTTAAATATGAATTTAAAATAGGAATTAAAACTGATACTTCTAGAAGTAATGGCATCAAAATAAAAAATATTTTAATGTGAAAAGGATTCAGTAAAAAATCCTTAATATGGTTTAATTGTTTTTTCATAAATTACCTAACTTTCTAATCATTAATCAATCGCCTTACATTTTAACATATATTAAGTATTTTCTATAAAAAAACACACATATTCACAAATTAATCCTCAAAGGTGTGAACAGATTTTCTCTCAGATTCAGGTGGAAATTCCATATAGTCACCATAATTTCTTGTTAAAATAGCATCATATTCTTTGTAGATTGGATAGATACCATCTTCAAATTCATTTTCAGTTAAATCATACATTTCATTTTCATAAATAAAACTATTCAAGAAATTTTCATATTTCTTATGACGAAAAGCTTGCATTCCATATATTTTAGATTCAGTATTGTTGTATCTACGCATTGACTTCTCTCTTTGACAGTACCAATGACGCGTCATAAAGTTAAGTTTGTAAAACTTTTTATTAAAGAAAACAATAATTCTCTTGATGATCCTAACAGGTAATTTTTCATGACCACTTACATACATAAAATTAAAAAAGTTAATTCTGTTGGAAAAATGCATGACATCAAGATACTGTTGACGTTGTAATGATGGATCCTCTGGAACTTTATCATATGGAAAAATATCAATCCAAACGCCATGATTGATTGGTAAGTGAGCTGTTGCTTTCTCCCTCATTTCAACTTCATCATTACGAATCTTTGCAAAAGGGAAATAATAATACGGATCTGTATCATTGTTTTGTAAAAAGTATTTAGGATTCAAGTGTTTAGGTGCTTCAATCATAAATCTATCATAAGTTTCTCGATCCATGATTACATCAATGTCATCATCCCAGGGAATGAAGCCTTTGTGTCTTATAGAACCTAGCAAAGTTCCATATGCTAAGGAATACTCTGCATCGATTAATTTACAGACTCTATCAAATTCTTTGAATACATCATATATTTGTTCTTGAACTTTATTCATTTAAATTCTCCTTAAGAAATAGATCTATATATTTTTGACTCGATAATTCTTTTGAATACAATCTTTGCGCTCTTGAAGAGCATTCATTTTCAAAGTCAATTGAGGATTGCCTTATATTTTGCAATGCCATTAAAATCGAATCAAGCGATTTTTCTTCACAGACAATGCCTGTTTTTTCATCAATGGCTTCTGGACTTCCACCAGTATCAAATGTGATCACTGGAGTACCACAAGCCAATGATTCTAGATTAGTCGTTGGAAAGTTATCTTCTAAAGTTGGATTTAGAAAAACATCTGCTCGGTTATAAATATCTACCAGCTCTTCGACATTCTTAGTACGTTCAATACCAACAATATTATGTGGAAGATTATCAATTTGTGATTTTTCTAAACCAACAAGAACAATAATCTCATCAGAAGAGAGTTTGTTTGAAAGTTCTAAAAAGTAATCTAATCCTTTTCTTCTTTCCCAAACACTTGCTAAACCAAGGATTACAAATTTTCCATCTAATTTTTCATTATTATAATTAACTGTAGATTTCACTCTAAAAGTATCCAAATCAATACCATTATTTATAGTTAAGACAGGATATTTGTTTAAAAAAGTCGTCCTTGCCATGTCACTTAACCAATCCGAAGGACTAATGATTGTTAAATCCTTAACTGAAGTAAAACTTTTTTCTTTCCATGCAAAATTTCTTTTTTGATTTGGGAATAATTTAACTTCTGGATAGTCTTTAAAACTTTCACAGACAACACAACCATTATTCCATTCCTTACAACCATGATAATCAAAATAAGCGGAACTTCCTGAAAATGACCAAGCATCGTGAAGTGTCCAATAAATTTTAATGTCTTGCTTACTTAAATGATCAAAAAGCATTGGTACATTTAAGTAATAGCCATGTACATTGTGTAAATGAATTATTTCAGGCTTAAATTCATCAATCTTTTCGATTAATTTTTTTGTTTCTTTTGATGAATGTAAACCATGTCTTCCAAATAATCGTGTCATTAAAACATGGTAATATGTAGACCATTTATTAGATATATTAAAAGTATCTTCATCTTTTTTTGCATCATGTCTTCCATATGCAATTAAAACTTCGTGACCTTGTTCTTTTAATCCTTCTGCTAATTCTCTAACAATCTTTCCTGTACTTCCATAATCAACAACTGAGTTTATGAACATTACCCTCATTTTTGCCACACGGTCCTATTCACATAGTCTGTGTAGGATAAAATAATCCTTAGAACCTTATCGCTAACATTAGGCATGGAATAATCCGCTACCAATCTCAAAGTGTCTTGACTTTGACTTTCTAAAACCTTTAAACCTTGAAGAATTCTTTCTTTTTCAAGGCCAACCATCATAACTGCTGCCTCTTCCATTGCTTCAGGACGCTCATGTGCTTCTCTTAGGTTCAATGCTTTAAAACCAAGGATTGAGGATTCTTCACTAATAGTTCCACTATCACTGAGTGTTGCCTTAGAATACATTTGTAAATGAACATAGTCATTAAATCCTAATGGCTTCAATGTTTTAACAAGTGGATGAAGTTCAATTTCTTTTTCTTCAAGCATCTTACGAGTTCTTGGATGAGTACTCATAATAACCGGTACTTCGTATCGCTTGGCAATTTCATTGAGACTTTCAACTAAATTATTGAAGTTTCTTTCACTGCTTATATTTTCTTCGCGATGAGCTGAGACTACAAAATATTCACCTTTTGTTAAATTTAGTTCAGATAATATGTTTGATGCTTCAATATTAGCTTTTCTTGACATTAAAACTTCATACATTGGACTTCCTGTTTTAATCACTCTATCCGCAGGTAAACCTTCTCTTAAGAGATATTCACGTGCTATATCACTATAAGTTAAATTAATATCAGCTACATGATCAACAATTTTACGATTTGTTTCTTCGGGAACTCTTTGATCAAAGCAACGATTCCCTGCTTCCATATGGAAGATTGGTATTTTTTTTCTTTTCGCAGCAATGGAACAAAGACATGAATTTGTATCACCTAGAACTAAGAAAGCATCAGGATTTACTTCTTCCAATATTGGTTCAATACTAATGAGTATTTGTCCTATTGTACCAATAGCACCTCCATGTGCAGCATTTAGAAAGTAATCCGGTTTTCTCATATTAAAATCCTTAAAGAAAACCTCATTGAGCTCATAGTCATAGTTTTGGCCAGTATGAACAAGGATATGTTCAACTGCTTCACTTTCCTCTAATCGTTCGATAACTGAGGATAGTCTTATTATTTCTGGTCTAGTACCTACAACTGTCATCACTTTAAACTTCTTCATATTTTACTCCGTTCTATTTTTAAGTTCTTCTTTTATTTGGGTTGTGGAAATATCCGGTGTTCTTGAAAGATATACGACCTCACAATATTTTGATAAATCATCAAATTTACCTTTCCAATCATCACCCATTACAAAAACATCGACATCGTTATTTTTGATATCATTGGGTTTTTGGTCCCAATGATCTTCACGTATCACTTCATCTACATATTTAATTGATTCCAAAATTAATTTTCTATCCTCAAATGATAGAACAGATTTCTTTCCTTTGATTGCATTAAATTCATCACTAGATATACCAACAATTAAATAGTCACCCATTTCAGATGCTCTTTTGAGAATATTGATGTGACCTCTATGTAGTAAATCAAAGGTGCCATACGTAATTACTTTTTTCATTGCTTTACCTCCAATGCAAATGTATCAGGATTATCAGGATCAAAGGGTTCATTCACCCACATGATAGTAACCATGTCTTCTTCTCCTAAATTAATAATGTTATGAGTATATCCTGTTGGAATATCAACAACTTCCAATTTGTCTTCAGAAACATAATACTCAATAACTTCATCAGAAAATATATCTCTAAAACTAATCAAACCCTTACCCTTTACAACTAAGAATTTTTCGTTTTTTGAATGATGCCAATGTTCACCTTTTGTAACATTAGGAGCTGAAACATTAACACTAACTTGTCCGGCATATTCAGATTTGACAAATTCTGTAAAACTTCCTCGATGATCTTTATGTGTAATCAAATCATAGGAAAAATCATTTTCTGGTAGGTAGTTTAAATAAGTACTATATAGTTTTCTACTTAAATCATCTGCCATATTAGGAATAAATCTATTTTTTCTACTTTCTCTAAAAGATTTAAGAATTTTAGCTAATTTATCTAAAGTAACATGATAGGATATTGGAACTGAATAATACGATTGAACAATTCTATTTCCTTTACCATCCATTGCTTTTAAAATTTCATCAACAAGATCGTCAATATAAACTAAATTTAATTCATGTTGAGGATTATCGATTTTAATCTCCTCATCGCGTGCAATTTGATATGACCATGTTGCGACAACTGAATTATAAAATGGACGAGTCCATTTACCAAAAAGATTAGGGAGGCGATAAATATAAACATTGCTTCCTGTTTTTTCTTGATAACGAAGAAGGTGTTCTTCCCCTTCTCTTTTACTCATTCCATAATCATTCTCTAATTCAGCCTGAATACTACTTGATATAAGTATAGGAGCATAGTTTCCAGATTCAATTAATAAATCACAAATTGTTTCTGTAAGTCCTGCATTCCCACGATAAAAATCTTCTGGATTTTCAGGGCGATTAACACCAGCTAAATGAACAACAAAATCACATTCCTTAGTATATTTTTCTAAGTCTTCAATTGTATCTTCACGATCAAAAGTATAGACTTCGTATTTATCATCGTTTTTTAGAGTAGAAACTAAGTTCTTTCCAACAAATCCATTTGATCCTGTTACTAATACTTTCATACCTAAAACCTCCTAATCCGTAATCATTTATATTGACTTATTTCATCTTGAATTTCATACAAGCTAAACAATTTCTCTTT
>CAZRNT010000030.1:10783-11216 GCA_964601525.1 uncultured Erysipelothrix sp. | reverse complement strand
TTAGCATCAGGCTTTGGCTCACGTTTTATTCCATTCACATATGATACTCCTCATGAACTTTTAGAAGTAAGAGGAGAACCACTTGTTGAAAGACAAATAAGGCAATTGATGAAATTGGTGCTACCAAAGCTATGGCCTTGAATATTACTTATCCAGAATGTGCCTTCTTCTTTCAATTAATTGTGAGTGCTCATTTTGATTTATTAGAGTTTATATTATTTTATTAATACTGTTTGGAACTTTTATCGGAATAGATCGGAAAACATGGTAATATAATAGGTATGAAAAGAGGTCGACTATGAAATCAATTATTACAGTTGTTGGTAAAGATAAAGTTGGAATTATTGCGGAAGTAAGTAATTTATTGGCAGAGAATAATATCAATATTCTTGATATTGATCAAAGTATAATGGAAGGCTTTTTCAATATGTTT
>CAZRNT010000030.1:0-10773 GCA_964601525.1 uncultured Erysipelothrix sp. | reverse complement strand
TGGATATGCAAATTTATATTCACGAAAACCGCTTGTTTATGATTGTTGATACGGAAAATTCCACGAGTGATTTCAAAGAGATTGTTGAATCGTTTGATAAACTTGGAGAAGAATTAGGTGTTAGCATTACAGTTCAAAGGGCTGAACTCTTTGAAGAAATGTATAGAATTTCTGGAGGAAGTTTATGATTCGTTTTGATGAAGTCTTTGAAACAAAAGCGATGGTAGAGCAACATAATCTAGATGTCCGTACATTAACTATGGGAATAAGTCTTCTTGATTGTGCTGATGAGGATATCAATCGTTTTAATGAAAAAATTTATAATAAAATTACTTATTATGCTAAGGATTTAGTTAAAGTAGCTGATGATCTTGAGAAGGAGTTTGGAATTCCTATTATCAATAAGAGAATTTCAATTACACCAATTGCTATTGCTGCAGCATCGTGTAAGACTGATTCATATGTTTCAATAGCAAAGACTTTAGATCGTGCTGCTAAAGAGGTAGGTGTAGACTTTATTGGTGGTTTTTCAGCCTTGGTTCAAAAAGGCACATCTGCTTCTGATAAAATTTTGTTTGATAGTCTAGCAGAAAGTTTAGCTAGTACAGATCGTGTTTGTGGAAGTGTCAATCTTGGTACAAGTCGTAATGGCTTAAATATGGATGCTGTTGCTGATATGGGACCTATTATTTTAGATATGGCAGAAAAAACTAAAGATCAAGAAAGTATTGCTTGCGCAAAGTTCGTTGTTTTTTGTAATGCTGTTGATGATAATCCATTTATGGCAGGAGCTTTTCATGGTGTAGGAGAAAACGATGTTGTTTTAAGTGTTGGTGTTAGTGGGCCAGGGGTAGTAAAAGCTTCTTTAGAAAACAGTGATATAAACAGCTTTAATGAGCTTTGTGATAACATTCAGCAAACTGCATTCAAAATCACAAGGGCAGGTCAAAAGATTGGTAAGGAGGCTGCAAAGCGTTTGTCAGTTCCTTTTGGCATCATTGATCTATCATTGGCACCAACTCCTGCAGTAGGTGATAGCATTGGAGAAATCTTTGAGGTTATGGGATTAGAATTAGCCGGAGCTCCAGGTACAACTTTAGCATTAGCCTTGTTAAATGATTCAGTTAAAAAAGGTGGGCTAATGGCTTCACCGCATGTTGGTGGTTTAAGTGGTGCCTTTATTCCTGTAAGCGAGGATCAAGCTATGATTAACGCTGTTGAAAAAGGGGCATTGAGTATTGAAAAATTAGAAGCAATGACAGCGGTATGTTCAGTTGGTTTAGATATGGTTGCAGTGCCAGGAGATACACGTTGGCAAACCATTTCTGGTATTATCGCTGATGAATCTGCAATTGGACTTATTAACAATAAAACGACAGCTGTTAGAATAATACCCGTTCATGGTAAAGGTGTAGGTGAAATGGTTGAATTTGGTGGTCTACTAGGATATGCTCCTATTATGGAAATAAATAATTTCAATAATGATGATTTTATTTCTCGTGGTGGATTTGTTCCCGCCCCAGTTCATAGTTTTAAAAATTAGGAGTGATTATATGGATTTTATGGATTATCATGGAATAAAAGTTTTAGAGAAAAGTGAAGGTTATTCTTTATTAGAAATGCCTATCAAAGATACAAGTTTAAATTATTTTGATTATGTTCATGGTGGTATTTACTTTAGTCTTTCAGATTCTGCAGCAGGCTATGCTTGTCATTCATACGAGGGATCTTTTATAACTTTAAATTCTTCGATTAATTATTTAAAAGGGATTCAAGAAGGTGTTCTAAGAGCAGAAGCAAAGATTATTAACAAAACTCGTAAAACTGCAGTCTTTGATGTAAGAACATTTACTAATGATATATTATGCACACAAGCAACAATTACAATGTATAAAGTCTAAAAAGCTTATAAATAAGCTTTTTTTAACATTCTATAATACTTATCATTTATTTCTTAAAATTACATGTTATGATAAGAGTAACAAAGAGAGGTGCATTATGAACGTTATATTCCATCTTAATGAAACAAGACGCTTTGATCATTGTTATGCCAACATCATAAATTTGATGAAAGAAGATGAAGTTGATGAAATACATTTACTTATTAATGGTGAACCTGTTTCATTGGCAGTCTTAGGAAAAGAAAAAAGAATCAATGACTTAGTTGAGAAGGGTATAATGGTATCAGTATGCCAGAATGCTCTAAACGCAAATAATATTGCGAAAGAAGATTTAGTTAAAAATGTTAATGTTGTTCCAACAGGTGTTTTCGAATTGATGAAAAGACAGGAACAAGGATATTCTTATATAAAACCATAGGGAATTTTTCTGTGGTTTTTTTTATAGGCTAGGAGGATTTGATGAAAAAGTTTATAAGTATATTTGCTTCGTTTATATTGATGTGTGCGCTTACACTTCCGGTTAATGCAAGCTCTAATGTTAATAATTTAGTTTTACAACATGTGAATCAAGAAAGAGCACGCTTAGGAAAATCTAGCTTAAGACTGGATTCTCAATTAAGTAATGCTGCGGCAAGAAGATCGCAAGAGATAGTTCAAAAATTTTCTCACACACGTCCAAATAATAAGGAATGGCATAGTATTTATGATGAATTCAATATTTTCCCGCTATATATAGGAGAAAATGTGGCTAAAAAGAGTTACAGTACTGCTCCTAGCGATGAGCAACTAGCTTTAGATTTCTATAATCTTTGGAAAAATAGTCCAGGTCATTATCAAAATATGATTAAAACTGAATATGATATGATTGGTTTAGCAATTCATAAAGAGGGGAATGTCTATTATATGACCCAACTCTTTAATTCTGGAAGTAATAAGCAAGAAGCTAAACCAAGCTCATCTAAAACAGAAGTTAAAAAAGAACCACCAGTTAAGAAACAGGAAAGTTCACCTTCATCAAACAATAATAAAAATGATAAAGATGTTAATACGGCTGTAAAACCAGTCACTAGTCCATCAAAATTAAAAATTGATAATAAAGCTAAAGAGGATTTAGCTAAAAAAGAAGAAGCTAAGCAGAAGGAATTAAAAAGAAAAGAAGCAGAAATTAAAGCTAAAGAAGAAGCATTGAAAAAACAGGAAGAAGAACAAAAAAAGAAAGAAGAAGAAATTAGAAAGAAAGAAGAAGAATTACTTCAAAAACAAGCTGATGCTGAAAAACAAAAGAGATTTTTTATGGGAATTGCTTTTGCGGTAGCAGTGGTTCTTATCACTTCATTTATTGGACTTAAATCATAAAAAAGCATTGTGTAAGAAATGACTTACACAATGCTTTTAATTTTTTAAAGACCTTCTTGTTCACATGCTTTTTGAGCAAGAATATTTAAATAGTTTAGTGGTCTATCAAAATGAGGTTGGAAGAAGAAGTCAACATAGGCTAAATCTTCAATTGTCATTTTATTTTGTACTGCTAAGGATAGTGTGTTTGCTGATTGAGTAATATCGTATTTTGACATAACTTGACCACCAACAATTCGTTTACTATCTTTTTCATAAACCAATTTCATTAAAATTTCTTCATTCGTTGGCATAAATTCTGGACGATAGTAATCTTTAACAATAACTGAGCTAACATCCAAGTTAAAGTTTGGAGCTGAATTGACTGTTACACCTGTTGAGCCGATGTTATAGCCAAATAAGTAAAGACCGGAAGTACCTTGTGTTCCGCGATACTTAACTTTATGTTCTTTAATGTTTTTACCGATTAAAGTTCCCATTCTAACAGCATTTGTTGCTAAAGGAATGTATGCATGTTCTCCATTTGGATTATAGTGAACTGCGACATTGTCACCACCAGCATAAATGTCTGGATTGCTTGTTTGCATATATTCATTAACTTTTATTGCTCCGTTAGGTAAGGTATCAATTTTACCCTTTACTAATTCAGCATTTGGTCTGAAACCTACACACATAATGACTAAGTCTGCATCATATTGACCTTTAGCAGTATGAACCGATTTCACGTTTCCATTTTCATCTGCTTCGAATTTTTCAACTGTTTGATTTAATGCTAATTTAACACCACGATCCATGAGGTCTTGTTCTAATACGTCTGTAAACTCAGGATCTAAGTATTTATTAAGGATGCGATCTAAACCATCAATTAGAGTTACGTCTTTTCCTGTTTCAGCAAATGCCTCAACAAGTTCAATCCCAATATATCCTCCACCAACAATAACAACCTTTTCAGCATCTTGTTTTCTTTCGAAAATTTCTAATGCCTGATTATAGTTTTTACATAGAAGAATATTTTCTGAGTCTACACCTGTGATTGGTGGTTCAATAGGCCATGATCCTGTTGTAAGAACAAGCTTGTCATAGCTTTCTGTAAATGTTTTTCCTGTTAACATATCTTCTACACTAACAATTTTATCTTCGATATTTATATCTAGTACGTTGTGCTCCATATTTACATTAGCACCTAGATCTTTTAATTCTTGAGGGTTTGAGTAGAATAACTCTTCTGCTTTATTGACAACTTCTCCAATATATAAAGCAATACCACAAGAAAGGAATGAAACATTATCATTTCTCTCAAAAACTGTTACTTCAGCTTCTGGATTTTCTTTTAATATTGTTTTAACTGCTGCTGTTCCTGCATGAGTACAGCCGACTACTACAACTTTCATAGTATAAGTCCTCCTTTTGACTACACACCTAGTTTAGCAATCCATATTTACAAACACTATTAATATGCACTATATAGTGAATATTTCCTTGCTTGACTTTGTGCAAAACCTCGGTTTTATAACAAGTATAAAAAATAATTGTTGACTTAAGCAGAAGTTACACTATATAATTGTATTTGCAAACGATTTGCAATTGGAGGCAATTATGAAAAAGAAAATTTTAATACTATTAGTTTTAATCATGAGTTTAGGAGCATGCTCTGCAAAGCCTAAAGAAAATAATAATTTATCGATTGTTACAAGTTTCTATCCTATCCAAAGCTTAACAGAAGCAATTACTGGTGAAAAAACAAAAGTAATTGTTAGTGGCGGTGGTGATGCACATGACTTTGAGCCAAGTGTAAGACAAAGAGCAGAAATTTCAGATGCTGATTTATTCATTTATCATGGTTCAGGTTTTGAATTTTGGTTTGAGGAATCTATGGTAAAGAATGGAAAAGTTCTTGAATTAAGTAAGAACATAGATTTAATTGAAGATGATGAACACGATGATCATGACAAACATGAACATGATGATCACGATCATGGTGGCATTGATCCTCATACTTGGTTAGATCCACATAATGCTTTAATTTATTTAGATGAAATCTATAAACAATTATTAGAAATTAATCCTGCTAAAAAAGATGAATACAGTAAAAATTATGAGAAAAGTAAAGAAGAGCTTAGTTTAATTATTAATGATTATGATAAGTTATATGATTTAGATAATAAAAATCTTGTAGTGGATCATCACGCATATGCTTATTTAGCCAAGAGATATGGTTTGAATCAAGAGGCAATTATTTCAGGTATTGCTGAAGGGGATGCTAGTTTTAAAGAAATAGAAGCTGCAATCGCTAAGATTAAAAATCTTGGAGTTGAAGCAATCTATGTCGATCCATTACATCACAATGATATAATGAATACAGTTAGCAAAGAGGCTAATGTAGAAATTTTAGATTTATATACCTTGGAAAATCCAGTCGAAGGTAAAACATATTTTGAAATGTTGAGATTGAATTTGGAGCAGTTAAGCAAAGGAAACAGATAATTGTTTTCGTTATCCTGATTTAGATATTTTCAATAATGTTAATTTAGAAATTTCAAAAGGGGAATTTGTATCTATTATTGGTGCAAATGGTAGTGGGAAATCGACCTTACTAAATTTAATTCTTGGTTTTATTAAACCAGACTCAGGAAGCATTGAAGTATTAGGCGAGCCGATTGAAAAATTCAGTCAATTTGATCGTATAGGAACTATTTTCCAAGGCGGTCTTACTCGCTCTCAAGGTTTTCCTGCAAGTGCATTAGAGGTTGTCATGTTAAAATCAAAAAAGATGAATAAAGAGGCAAAAAAAATGGCTCTAGATTCATTGGATCATGTCGGCTTAAAAGATATTGCACATAAAAAAATTTCTGAGCTATCAGGTGGACAATTACAAAGAGTTTATATCGCTAGAGAACTTATGTATGAACCAGATATTTTATTTTTAGATGAACCAAGTAGTGGACTAGATAGTGAATCAATCAAGGATTTGATGGAACTTCTTGATCATCTAAATGATGTACATAATATGACAATTGTTATGGTGACCCATCATTCTAATGAATTAGGTCATCGTATCCTCGAGGTTAAAGAGGGTAAGGTAATAGAAATGAGGAATGAGGATGTTCGAATATGATTTTGTCAGGACAGCATTTATTGTTGGTGGCCTTCTTGCATTAATAATTCCCTTGCTAGGAGTAACAGTTGTTTTAAAAAGACTATCAATGATTGGTGATGCTTTATCTCATGTTGCTTTAAGTGGCGTTGCTTTGGGGCTAATCTTAGGATTCAATCCTTTAATAGGAGCAATTGTGGTTTCCTTACTTGCGGCATTAAGCATTAATGTTATTCAAAAGCATTTAGGTTCCTATCAGGAATTATCGATTGCGATTATTATGTCCTTTGGGATTGGATTATCAGGGGTTTTATTAGGCTTTGTTAAAAATCCTAATAATTTCAACGCATATCTTTTCGGTTCGGTAGTCAGTATAAATAAAAGTGATAATTATTTATCGATTGTTTTGTCGCTAATAGTTCTTATTATGGCAATTGTTTATTATCGTGAATTTTTCTTTATTGCTTTTGATGAAAGATCGGCTAAGTTATCGGGTATATCTATTACCAAAATGAACACAATCTTTTTATTTATGACAGCAATAACAGTAGCAATAGCTTCTAGAGTTGTCGGTGCCCTAGTTGTATCTTCGCTTATGGTTTTACCAGTAGCATTATCAATGAGAATTGCTAAAAATTATAAGAGCACAATAATATTATCAATGATATTTTCTTTACTATTTATGTGGCTTGGTTTAACAATATCCTATTACTTTGATTTAAGACCAGGTGGTACAATAGTTCTTACCGCAGTATTTTCATATCTGATTTCGTTTATTTTCATAAAAGGTAATTAACTAAGCAATCTTGCTTAGTTTTTTTATATAAGATTGACCGATGGTCAGTTTCGTGTAATCATGCTATTTATGCAGTAAAAGGAGGTAATATATGATATCTAAAATTGAGCGGAATAAATTAAACAAAGAGAAGTCATTATTTGATGCAGGATATGATTTATTTATTAATCAAGGGAGTAACGATACATCAATTAGTCAAATTTCAAAAGCCGCAGGAGTAGGTAAAGGGACTTTCTATTTATATTTTAAGGATAAATATGATTTATTAGATCGTATTACAATTAGAAAAAGCTCCGAAATTTTGAATGAAGCTCAAAAAATTACAGAAGAAAGACAATTAACTTTATTTACTGATCAAGTCGATTGTTTCATAGAGTCAATTCTCATGATTTTAGAGAACGAGAGACTTCTATTAAAATTAATTCATAAAAATTTGTCTTGGCCATTGTTACAAAAAGCAATTCATGACCATGACAATATTCAATCTGTTTATACTATCTTTAAAAAAGGATATATAGAAAATATTTTAGCAACAGAAAACATTGATGTGAGTTTATATATGATCATCGAACTTACTGGTTCAATTGCTTACAATGCAATTATTAAACAAGAGCCTTATGATTTAGAAACAATTAAACCTCATTTGTTTTCAACAATAAATAAAATTATTATGGAGTGATTAAATGAAAAATAAAAATTCTAAGTTTGGTAAGTTTATTGCTAAACACAGAAAAATGATTTTAATAATAGGGACACTGCTATTGCTACCTTCCTATTATGGCTTTAAAACAACAGGAATTAACTATGATAAGTTAAGTTATTTACCTGAAGAATTGGAATCAGTCATTGGACAAAATATTATGAGCGAGGAATTTGGTAAATCTTCAACTGGTATGTTGGTAATTGATGATATGGTTCCCAAAAGAGTAGTTTCACTAAAAAAAGAAATTGAAGAAATAAAGGGAGTTGATTCAGTTTTTTGGCTTGATGATGCGATTGACATCACAGTTCCTTATGAATATCTTCCAAACTCTATACAAGAAGTAATGATTCAAGATGATTCAACTTTACTACTTATTAAATATGAAGAGTCTTTCTCTGATCCACTAACTCACCAAGCTATTGGTGAAATTAGGGAATTACTTGACGAAAAATCATACCTGAGTGGAATGGCGACAGTCTTGAAAGATACCAAAGAATTAGCTGATGAACAAACTCCTATTTATATAGGTTTAGCTGTTGTTTTAGCAACCTTAGTACTTCTACTCAGCTTAGAATCAAGCTTAGTGCCGTTTATTATCTTAATTAGTATAGGATATGCTGTTTTATATAACTTTGGTACTAATAAAATATTTGGCGAAATTTCATATGTAACACAATCTCTTGCTGGTGTTTTACAGCTAGGTGTGACCTTGGATTATTCTATATTCCTCTATCATCGTTATGAAGAAGAGTTATTAAATTATGAAGATAATGATGAGGCTATGGCAATCGCAATTGATAGTACAGCAAGTTCTATTATTGGTTCTTCATTAACTACAGTTGCTGGATTCCTTGCTATAGGTGCAATGGAACTAAGTATTGGTAAAGATATTGGTTTTGTTATGGCCAAGGGAGTTGTCTTTGGTGTTATATCAGTTCTCACAATTCTACCATCGCTTATATTAGTTTTTGACAAGTGGATTCATAAATTCAGACATAAAACTGTTCTTCCAGATTTTAAACACTTATCAAATTTTGTTAGCAAGCATTCTAAGGCACTTCTTATTACAGCCTTATTAGTCTTAGTTCCAGCTTATTATGGACAAGAAAACAATGATGTTTACTATAATTTAGATGAGTAACTTCCACAGGATATGGATTCCATTGTGGCTTTCAAAAAATAGAAAGATGAATTTAATATGACGACAACACATATGGTTGTAATACCAAGTGATGTTGATTCAGTAAAAATGCATGATTTAATTGCGGATGTTGAGAATCTTGAAGGTATTGAAAACGTCTTAAATTATCAAAAATGGATTGGTCCATTATTCCCTGAAGACTTTGTTCCCTCAGCCATCAAAGATGCTTTTGAAAACGAAAACTATCAAAGATTCTTAATAAACTCGGAATATAAAGCCGCTACAGATGAGGCAAATCAACAAGTAAAACAAATTGATAAAATTATTAAGCAATATGATGAAGAATCTTTATTAACAGGAGAAGCTGTTTTAACAAAAGATTTAATCGATATTGCGGATCGAGATTTTGACAGAGTAAATACATTCAGTCTTGTGGCTGTATTTATAATTATTATGCTTGTTTTCAAGTCCATAAGTATACCAGTTCTATTAATAACAGCGATTATGTTGGCGATATTTATTAATATGAGTATTCCATATTACACAAATCAATCTATTCCATTTATTGCTGGAATTGTGATTGGTTCAATACAATTAGGTGCGACTGTTGACTATGCAATATTACTAACAACAAGATTTAAAGAAGAAATACAAAATGGTCATAAGAAAGATATTGCCATGAAGATATCGATTGCTGAATCAGCTAAATCTATCACTACAAGTGGTATGGCATTCTTTGCATCTACAGTAGGTGTGGCAATTGTTTCTGAAATGGAACTTGTTAAAAGTTTATCTGGGATGATTGCTAAAGGTGCACTTATTTCAACGGTTGTTATCCTTCTGGTACTACCAGGGATGTTATTAATTTTTGAAAGTATTATTAGTAAAACAACTTTATCATGGAACGAAAGGAATTAATAATTATAAAAAAAACAAAAAAATATTAATATTAGCTTTAACAATTACAATGTTACCATTTACAAATTATTCAATATCTGCTGAAGAAAAAATTAAGAAAAATGAAACTGTTTATTATAGTTTAGATGCAAATGGTAAGATTCAAAGTGAACAAGTAAATGTTCAATTAGAATCGGAAAATAAAATTGGGAAAATTGAAGATATTACAAATCTTTACGATATTGAAAGTATAGAAAATGATTTGAATTATACAAAAAGTGAGAAAGGGATCATATGGGATCTTGATACGAATCAACATCATTATAAGGGTCAAACAAATGAAGCGTCATCAATTGATATCGATATTAAATATTTCTTAAACGGACAAGAAAAAGATGTAAGTCAACTTCCAGGTGAATCAGGTGACTTACAAATTAAAATCAATTTTAAAAATAATGATTATAATGAAAAGCAAGAATTAAATACATATCTATTACTAGGATTTGTAAGCTTTAAAGAAGACAAATTTTCTAACATTAAATTAAATGTTGCGAAAATAAAATCTGATGGAGATAAATTTCTATTGTCATTTGCTAGTGTTCCTGGTTTAAAAGAAAAAGAATTAAAGAATTCACAGAATTAGATCAAGAAATTACGATTGATGCAGAAGTTAAAGATTTTGAAATGGAATCATTTTACTTTCTAGCTTTACCATCATTAGATGATCTTGATTTAACAGATTTAGAAGACTTAGGTAATGATTTAGAAAACGGTATCAAAACTGCAGAAGATCCAAGTCATGCTCTAGCAGATGGTGGTAATAAATTGCTTGAAGGTAACGAACAAGTTTCTGATGCATTAAATGAATTAGAAAAAGGAAGTAAA
>CAZRNT010000029.1:10931-11685 GCA_964601525.1 uncultured Erysipelothrix sp. | reverse complement strand
TAGCACTAACATAAACAGTGTTATCCATTCTTGTATCGCTTAAATCCTTTTTGTTGTACACAATGATACGTTCTTTATCTTTAGTAATTTCTAAAAGTTCTTTATCCTCATCATCAAGTTCCTTTGAAGCATCCAGTACAATAATTAACAAATCCGCACTTTCTAAAGCTTTTCTACTTTTTTCAATACCTATTTGTTCAATCACATCACCAGTTTCACGTAAACCAGCCGTATCAATAAGATGAAGTGCCACATTTTCTAAACGAATCCAGCCTTCAACTAAATCTCTAGTTGTTCCTGCGATATCAGTTACAATTGCTTTTTCTTCATCTAATAAGACATTTAAAATACTAGATTTACCTACGTTTGGCTTACCAAGTATTACAGTTTTTACTCCCTCACGCATAATCTTTCCACTTTTTGATTCTTCTAATATTTTCTTCAAATCAATTAAGAAATCATCAACCATTGGTAAGATTATATCTTCAGTTAAAACTTGCACATCATCATATTCTGGATAATCGATGTTGACCTCAATATTTGCAATGATTTGCATTAAACGATCAAGAAAAGGGTCAATTAAAGCTTTTACATGACCTTGAACACCAGAAATTGCTAATTCACTCGCAAATTCATTAGGTGCTTCGATTAAATCCATTACTGCTTCTGCTTGAGAAAGATCAATTCTTCCATTTAGAAATGCTCGCTGAGTAAATTCACCTGGGTTAGCCATTCTTGCTCCCTGTGCCAAGCA
>CAZRNT010000029.1:0-10921 GCA_964601525.1 uncultured Erysipelothrix sp. | reverse complement strand
GTACTTTCTTAGTTACTAAAATTCCACCGTGACCACTGATTTCAACTACATCTTCGCGAGTGTATGTCTTAGGTGCTCTAAAAACAGTTAATAAAACTTCATCCACAGCTTTTTTACTAATTGGATCAATAATATGTCCATAATTAACTTTATGGCTCTCTGCATTTTCTAAATCTCTAGAAAATAATGAATTTGCAATTTCTATAGCATCACTACCACTTAAGCGAATAACTGAAATAGCACTTTCTTGAAGTGATGTAATAATTGCGACAATTGTATCTGTAATCATAATAGTTTACCTCATTTTTTTGTTATATGTTCTAATGTTTCTCTTACTTTTCTAGAAGCATTGTCTTGTATTTCAATAATATTTACGCCATTAGAATAAGCAAGTTCTCGTAAATCTACAGCTATCCCTGTAAATCTTGATGCACCAATTACAAGTAATGTATCATTTTCTTTTAATTTCATGACTTTTTGATAGGCTTTATGATAATTAGGTGCTGGATCTCCATAAAGGACAGGTTTATTAAATAATTCATCAGCATATGCATACTCATCTTCACTAGGTAAGCTTCCATGCAATAAAATAGGTTTACTTCCTGCTTTTTCATGAAGTCCATCAATATTCATAGTTATAATAGGAATATCATAGTCTGCTAATGCGTAGTGAGCATCATTTGGTTCTGCTTCTTTGATACTTTCACTAAGTTCTTTAATAGTCTGACGATATTCTTCAGGGTATGAGTTTGCGAAACTACGGTAAAGACGATCTCTAACATCTGGGCGATCAATAAACGTGCTAATTCCAGACTCTTTACTAATTCCCGCTCCTGTAAATGCAATAATCATTTATATCTCTCCTCTACATTCTATTATAACAAAAATAAAATAACCCTTCTTGGGTTATTCTATTATCTCTAAAATTTCCATGATACGATTTAAATCATCGTCATCATTAAAATGAATACTTAATTTTTTATTCTTAATTTCAATTCTCGTTTGAAGTTTATCTTCAAATAATGATATAGCATAAGCATAATTACTTTGTTCTTCTTTTTCTATTATCTCAGGAGGTGTCAACGGACGAGTGATATCTTTAACAATCTTTTCCGCTTCTCGTGCAGATAATTTCTTATTGACAATCTCTTCAGCTACTTCTTCAATTAATTTCTCATCCTCAAGCATAATTAATGGTCGAGCATGACCCATTGTAAGTTTTTCTTCCGCAACCATTTGCTTCACACTATCAGGAAGTTTTAACAATCTTAATAAATTAGTGATATGACTTCTTGATTTACTTACTCTTTTAGCAAGCTGATCTTGAGTTAAGTCTAAACGGTCGATTAATGTTTCATATGCCATGGCTTCTTCAATCACGTTTAAATCCTCACGTTGAACGTTTTCAATTAAGGCGATTTCCATCATTTGTTCATCATCAAAATTAACGACTATAGCAGCGATTTCTTCCAATTCTAATTGCTTAGACGCTCTTAATCGGCGTTCACCTGCAACTAGTTCGTAACCTTTTGTAGTTTCTCGAACTAAAATCGGAGTAAAGAGTCCATGAATTTTTATTGAATTTGCAAGTTCTTCAATTTTTTCATCATCGAAATGTCTTCTTGGTTGATATGGGTTAACACGAATATCTTTAATTTTTAAATTCGTTTTAACTCCACCGAAACGATCGTCGCTGCCTTGTTGTATATCTTCAAGTACATTTGTGACATCATCACCAAAGATTGCTCCTAGACCTCTACCTAATCTTTTGTCATCTGCCATTTTTATCACCTTTCTTTTTGTTGTTATTCAAAACTTCTTTTGATAATGCAGCGTACGCTTTTGCTCCTTCTGAGCGAAGATCATATTCGAAGATTGAATTCCCTCTTGAAGGTGCTTCTGACAATTTAACATTTCTGGGTATATTTGTTTTATAAACTCTTTCTTTAAAATAACGTCGAACTTCTTGTTGAACTTCTACACTTAACTTTGTTCTAACATCAAACATCGTTAAGAGTACTCCTTCAATTTTCAAATCCGGATTAAATAATTTTTGAACTAAGCGAATTGTCGACAGTAATTGAGTAAGTCCTTCCAGTGCGTAGTATTCACACTGAACAGGGATGATAACTGAATCCGCAGCAGTTAAAGCATTCGTATTCAATAATCCAAGAGAAGGGGGACAATCAATAATTATAAAATCATAATCATCTTTTACTTTCATTAACTTATTTTTTAAAAGACGTTCCCTTCCAATTTTAAACTCAACCATTTCCAAATCAGCTCCAGCAAGATCAATAGTTGCTGGAATTAAATCCATAGGTGGAGTATTTAAATTCATTGCAATTTCTGGAACTTCCTTATTAGTTAGTAATAAATCATAAGTACTGTATTCGATTTGTACTCGGTTTGCACCGACCCCTTGAGATGCATTTCCTTGGGGATCTAAGTCTACTAAGAGTACTTTTTGGCCTAAATACGCTAGACCTGCAGATAGATTAATACTAGTCGTTGTTTTACCAACGCCACCTTTTTGATTTGCTACTGCAATTACTTTCCCCATTTAGTCACATCCTTCATTCTTTAGGGAAACGAACAAGTACAATCACTTCATCGTCCGTTTCTTTAAGTTCTTGTTTTACATTAATACCTGTCTTCTCAATCATTTCAACCGATTTTTTTATTGTATTGATTCCTATTTTAATATTACCTGAATAACCTCTTGTTACTGGTTTTTGTTTTCTTTTTGGTTTATTAACTAACTTCTCAGTTTCTCTTACATTCAGCTTTTTATTTAAAACTTCATCAAGAATAGCTTCAGCTTTTTGATGTTCGATACCAACCATAGCACGTGCATGACGCTCAGATATTTTCTTCTCATCAAGCGCATTTAAGACATCATTAGGCAAATCTAAAAGTCTAATTTTATTAGCGATTGCGGATTGAGATTTCCCAACTTGCTTGGCTAATTCTTTTTGAGTTAATTGTTGAATCCTCAAAATTTCTCTATATGCTTTTGCTTCTTCTACAGCAGATAAGTTTTCTCTTTGAATATTTTCAATCAGGGCTAAAGTAGCACTTCTTTCCTCATCAGCATCTGTAATAATGCATGGAACAACAGTATAACCAATCATCATCATAGCTCTATAACGACGTTCTCCAGCTATGATTTCATAATAATTAGGATTGTGTTCACGTACAACAACAGGTTGAATTAGTCCATTTTCTCTTATAGATTGTGCTAATTCAAATAAGCTTTCATCATCGAAATACATTCGAGGCTGATGTTGATTAGGATGAATTTTTTCGATTTCAATTTCTCTATGTTTATTCATGCTGCCTCCCTGATAATGGTGTCTTCTTTATTTTAGCATATGTGCGTGGATATTTCTTTGCAGTTTTCTTTTTCTTAATGAATTCTAAATTATAGCGTGTTCCTAATTCATCATCTTCTAATAAATTTTCACTTATTAGATTTAAATTTAATATTTCAAGTGCTTTTTTAGCTTCTTTTACTTCTTCCATTGCTCTTGAACCCTTCATTGCAATGAAGGTTCCATTCACTTTTAAAAGTGGAACACATAGCTCACTCAAAATATCTAAATGAGCAACAGCTCGAGCGGTTACTACATCAAAACTTTCACGTTTTTCTTCAACTATATGTTCTGCACGATCATTAACAATCTCTACATTCTTCAAGTTTAATTGCTCTTTGACTTTTTCAAGAAAATCCGTTCTTTTTCTTGTCGGTTCTACGCAATATACCTGAAGATCAGGTCGAGCAATTGCAAGTACCAGCCCTGGAAAACCAGCACCACTTCCTATATCACACAAAGAAGAATTCTCTTCAATTAAATCGGCAATGAGTAGGGAATCCCAAAAGTGCTTCTTATAGATTCCTTCATCATCATCTATTGCTGTGAGATTAAGATATTGGTTTACTTCTTGAATTAGATTCTTATAGTCTAAAAATTGTTGCTTCATTAAATCTGAAACAACAATTCCTAGTTTTTCTATCTCTATTATAAACTCATCAAAGTTCATTCTATTCCACCTTACTCTTCAAACTTTAATTGTATTGTAGACCTCGCTTTTTCTGCAAGTTCAACAACCAGTAAACTATGTTTTAAATTCTCTATCATTATATCATAGTTTTTTTCATTAAGAATAGATTGAAATTCTTTAACTTGGTAATACAACCTTGGTTCATCTTGGATATTATACTCTATTTCTTCATCTTTAGTAGTATAAATTATTTTTTCTAAACCATTGCTGCCATTTGGTACATGAATTGTTCCATTTTCTCCTTGAATTTGCACGAAATTATAAGAAAAACTGTCCTTGGCACCGCTTAATTCAACAACAAAGCCATCATATTGAAGAATGAGTATTCCCGAAGTATCAATTCCATTTTCATGTTGATTTGCAAAGTAAACAATATCATTTGGACGTCCAAATAAAGCGACAACGAAATGTAAATTATAAATATTTATATCTGCTAAACATCCACCCGAAAACTTTGGATCAAAAACATTCGTAACAATTCCTTCTCTAAGCAAATCATAACGGCTTGAATACTGACTATAATTTGCTTGAATTAATTTTAATTGACCCAATTCAGGTAATTTATGTTTGATGTAATCAAAATGAGGCATATGTATATTACAAATAGCTTCAAAAACATAAACACCATGTTCGAGTGCTTTATCATAAACTCTTTGTGCTGATTCTAATGTTCCAGCAAAGGGTTTCTCAACAATTACATTTTTTCCTGCCTCAATAGCTAAAATGCTTTGTTTTGCATGTAAGCTATTTGGAGAAGCAATATAAACAGTATCTATATCGCTTTCCAACATTTTTTCATAATTATCAAAAGCTGTTTCCATTTTATATGTCTCAACTAAACTTTCAGCTTTTTTTATATCACGGGAATATGCAGCTGCGAATTCAACACCTTCAACTTTTTGAGCAGCTTTAATGAAGTCATTAACAATTGCACCACTACCTATCGTACCGATTCTCATGATCGTCCCTCCTGTTTTAGATGCATCGCCAATACAGCGATATCCGCTGGATTTACTCCTGAAATTCTTGACGCTTGTCCGATGGTTAAGGGTCTAATTTCTTCAAGTTTTTGGCGACCTTCTATTGATAAGTTAAGTATATCATCATAATCGATATTTTCCGAAAGTTTTAGATGCTCCATATTACGTAATTTTTCAGCATCTTTTTTAGCTTTTTTAATATATCCTTCATATTTAATCTCTACTTCAATTTGGAATACTAGATCTTGTCTAATTTCAATTTCCATTAAATCAAGCATTTCCGCTAAACTAATACCTGGCCTTCTCACTGCATCATGAAGACTTAAATCATGAGAATCAAAAGGAGATTCTTTGGATTTAAAGAATTCTTTGTACTTTTCTTCATGAGGAATTTTAATTGTCTTACTTTTCTCAATAAAATCATCAATGATTTTTAAATCTTCTTCAATGACTTTATACTTTTCATCACTAATTAAACCAATATCGTGTCCAAAATGAGATAATCTTCTGTATACATTATCATGTCTTAATAAAAGACGGTATTCTGCACGTGAAGTCAATAGGCGATAGGGTTCTAATGTTCCCTTAGTAACCAAATCATCGATCATAACACCAATATAAGCTTCATCACGCTTCAAAATTAATGGGTCTTTACCTTGATTTTTTAATGCTGCATTTATTCCAGCCATAAGTCCTTGACCTGCTGCTTCTTCATATCCCGAAGTTCCATTTATTTGTCCAGCTGTATAAAAGTTTTCAACTGTCATTATTTCTAATGTCGGTTTTAATTGAATTGGATCGATGGCATCATATTCAATTGCATAACCATATTGTTGGACTCTACAATTTTCCAATCCTGGCACTGTTCTAATCATTTCATCTTGAACATCATCAGGTAGTGAAGAGGATAAACCTTGAACATAGGTCGTATCCAAGCTAGCAGCTTCAGGTTCTAAAAATATTTGATGACGATTTTTATCGGCGAAGCGAACAATTTTATCCTCAATAGAAGGGCAGTATCGTGCACCTACACCTTCAACTACTCCAGAATACATACTTGATTTCTCTAGGTTTGCTTCTATAATTTCATGGGTTCTCTCATTGGTATAAGTTAGATAGCAAGCATATTGTTCTTGAATAACATCTTCCTTTTTAGTTTCGTTTGAAAAATAATAAGGTCGTGTATCTCCTTCTTGGATGCTTGTTTTTGAAAAGTCAATTGAATCCGTATAGACTCTTGCAGGCGTACCTGTCTTCAATCTAAAAGTTCTTAATCCTAATGATCTCAGTGATTCTGATAATTTATTAGTAGTTGGATTTCCTTCAGGACCACTTATTGTTACTTTGTCTGATTGAAGTATTTTTGATGACATATAAGTTCCAGATGTTAAAATAACACTTTTGGCTGCTATAAATTCATCACCTTTACACATAATTCCTTTTACTTTTCCATCTTCAACAACAATCGATTCAACCATTTTACCAACAACTTCAATTCCTGGTTCGTTTAAAACGGCATCCCTCATTGCTTTGGAATACTCAATTTTATCAGATTGAACTCTCAAACACTGAACACCAGGTCCTTTACTTGAATTCAATATTCTAAATTGAAGGGCTGTTTTATCAGCAATTTTACCCATAACACCGCCCAAAGCTTCGATTTCTCTTACAACAATACCTTTTGCTGGTCCACCAATTGATGGATTACAAGGCATAGTAGCAATTCTATTAATATTCAATGTGAATAATGCTGTTTTTTGATTTAAACGGGCAGCAGCAATCGCTGCTTCAACTCCGGCGTGCCCACCACCGACTACAATTACATCATACATACGTCATACCTCCGTTCTTATAATTTTAGCACAAAACTATTGAATTCTAGATAAACTTGCTTGACATTTTATTAATGGCGTATTACTGTATTACTATAGATAGTACAGGAGGCCAGAATATGTTTTCCATCAATTCAAAAGATTCGAAACCTATTTTCGAACAGATCATTGACCAGGTTAGCCGCTATATTGCTTTAGGGGTCTTGGAAGATGATGAACAATTACCACCAGTTCGAGCCCTCGCTCGAGATTTAGGAATTAATCCAAATACTGTTTCGAAAGCATATCATGAATGTGAGATGCTTGGCCTAATTTACTCGGTCCCTGGCAAAGGATCTTATGTTAGCCCAAACCAAAAAGGAGTTGATTCAGTCATCAACAACGCTTATAAAAAAATCGAAGAGTCATACTTAGACTTATTAAGACTTGGAGAAGATGAAATAGAAATTTTTAATTTTCTAAAGGAGGTTCAACATGATTGAATTTATCAACGTTAATAAAAAATTTGGCGATAAACTTGTTTTACACGATTTAAACCTAAGCATCAAAGAGGGAAGCATCGTAGGGTTAGTAGGTGCTAATGGATCAGGAAAATCCACATTACTTCGCTTATTAAGTGGAGTTATGCAAGCTGATGCGGGGGTTGTAAGAGTTAATGGACAAGATGTTTATGACAATCCTTTAGTTAAAGAAGATATATTTTTCTTAGCCGATGACCCATACTTTTTCAGTCAATCAAGCATCCTTGATATGAAAAACTTTTATCAGATTTTCTACAAGAATTTTGATGAAGAATTATTTAATAGTCTTTTAAAGGATTTTAACTTAGACCCAAATGCTAAAATTAATTCTTTCTCTAAAGGAATGAAAAGACAAGTTTCTGTAATTATTGCATTTGCTTGTCAAGCTAAAATATTGCTTCTTGATGAGGCTTTTGATGGACTTGATCCTTTAATGAGATTTAAACTCAGACAATATATTACAGATAAAGCTTATGAAGAAGATGCTATTGTTATCATTTCTTCTCATAACTTAAGGGAATTAGAGGATATTTGTGATTCCGTAGCAATTATTGATCAACACAGTGTAAAAATGAATCATTCTACTCAAGAATATAACGATCTTTATCATCGTTTCCAATTGGCCTTTGATAAGCCTTTTGATCCTGAATTATTTAAAGTTCTAAATCCAATCCATGTAAGTGGTAAATCACAATTATTTACTGTCATCTTAAAGGGTGATAAGAAAGAACTGAAAGAAGAACTTGATAAATTCAATCCTTTACTTAATGAACATGGTAATGTATCTCTTGAAGAAATTTATGTTTATGAATTGGAGGAAAAACAATGAAAAAATTTCTAGATTCGCGAATAAATGTTGATCTATTTAAATTTAACGTTCGCAATAAAAAAGGATTAATTTTATTTTATACATTAATCTTATCTTTAACATTTCCTGTTGTAATCATTGTTTCAAAACTTTCTAACAGTTCTTATCAAGCTGAAGTTACTGATATAACTTCATTAGTAATATTCTTAAGTATCGTATTTGCATTATTACTAATATTTACACCATTTTTATTTTTTAATTATTTAAACAGCAAGAAATCGGTAGATGTCTTTCATTCATTATCAATTAGTAGAAATGATTTATATCTCACCTATACAGCATTATCCTTATTCTTTGTGCTTCTACCACTAACAATTGCTTATTGGACAGGATATATTTTATCTTATACATTATTATCGATTCCATTTGATCCATATCATTTCTTCCACTTTGGTAGACTGATTATGATTTCAATAGCCATTATGGCACCAAGTATTTTTGTAATAATGAATACAGGTACCTTGGCAGATTCTTTAGTTTATACCGCAATCCTATTTGTTGCTCCATTTATTGCCTACGCAGCTTTTCAACTATTTGCTGAAGTAAATATTATTGGTTTTAGTTCTGGTTCAGCAGAAAGTCTCACTTACCTTTCACCAATTGTTGGTGTCGTAGGTATTTATGAGGACGTATTATCTAATGTAGATGGGCATGTGGTTGCTTCCTATTGGTTTTTACTAGGTTTGGGTATGTCTATCATTTCAATGAACATTTATAGTAATTGGAAATCTGAATGTAGTGAAGTTCCATTCTCAAACAAATCTTTTTTCCCATTTGTTACTTCATTATTCATTGGTATTCTATTCATATTCCTTTTATCTTTAAATGTTATACCAAATCCAAGATGGATTTTCTTCTCAGTTGAGAATTTATTAATACCAATTGTATTTACATACGCATTATTTCTTGTCTTATATTTCATAAAAGATCGTTCGATTGATTCAATTAAAAAAGCTAGCAAGAATTATTTAGTGCTCTTTGTAGTTATTATGCTCGTAAGTACCAGCCTTTATTTTAGCCAAGGTTTTGGATTTACATACAAAATACCCAAAGAAAAAGATATTGTTTCTATTGAATTGAATCCTTCTAATCAATACGAACCATTTTTAAGTGAAAATAATATAGTCTTAGAAAGTGAAGAAGACATAAAAAACTTTATAAAGATTCACGAAGAAATTATAAGTTATGTAAAAGAAGATAAGAAACTCTTTAGACAGCAAGCAGAATCTGATTTATCATCAGAACTCAGTCCTTATGGAGTATCGGGTGATTATTCAAACTTTAGCTTTATTTATAACCTTAAGAATAACGGTAAAATAAAACGTAGTTACAAGATTCCCAGTGAATTACAACATATTCTATTCGAACTTGCTCTTAATAAGGATGTGCTTCATAGCAATCATCCGATTACAAATCCAAGATTTTCTAACTTTGAAGACCTAAATATTACAAATCCTTTCTTTACAAAAGGCTTTAATTCTGGACTTTTAGATCAGAAAGAAATTCAAAATAATATAATTAAAGACTTTGAGAATATTAACTATAAAGAATACTATAATGCTTCTAGTCCTGTACAATTTATTTTGACCTATTCTTCAAATCATCAAATTTATCAGTTAAATATTGATGCGAGATTTGAGAATACATTAAAACTACTCTCTAATTATCAATTAGATGAAGTTGATTATGATGAGTTTTCAATCAGCTATAAACTTGTTGATAAAAGCGAAGTAAGTGATAAATATACTGGTCATGGATTAAGTCAAGTAATTCAACAACATCGTTATGATTTTTATGAAGATCATTTAGTTAAGTATTTATCTTTTGAAGAAGCATTAAAATATGAAGATAAAATATTTGATAACTATCTAAATAAAGAAGGGAACTCAGTTTTAGTAATTGAATCACCCTTTGGTGAGATTACGTTTCCTATCATTGATAAATAAATACTAAACCCCTGTTCAAGCAAGCTTGAGCAAGGGTTATTTTTTATTTCTTTTTAATTTCTTCGTAATGATTTAGAAGCATTTTACCACTGTCTTCATCATAATCAAGATCTAATATATATCCTAGACCGTTTTCTGTAGGAATTTCTTTAAAATCTAAATGTGGGCGATGTCCTAAGAAGATTAGAAGTGTTTTTATAACTCCTGAGTGACAAACGATTGTTGCACTCTCTTTTCCATCTTTTTTCATGTCTCTTAAGATTTGTTCTACCTTAGAGATAATTCGGTAACTAAACTCTGTAATAGTTTCCCAATTTTCATGTCGTTCATTTAAACTCCACAGGTCAGCAAAGTTAATTTTTACTTCCCTACCTTTTTTATCTTCAAGATTACCAAAACAAATCTCTCTTAATTCTGGGCTCTTTTCTTTTAGAACTTGTTTATCACCAAAGAGAATATCGAAGGTATCAACAGCTCTTTTTAGGTCTGATGAATAATAAAGATCTGTTTGAGGATAATCATATTCCTCTTTGTATCTTTTTAAATCTTCAATTCCTTCTTCAGTGAGCTCAACATCGCTCCAACCTGTGTATGTTCCCATTTTATTACCAACAGAATATCCATGTCTTACTAATACTATTTTCATTAAATTCTCCTTTTTATTTGCATACTTAGCTAATCAATGTACCATTTTTTATTTCATCAACAA
>CAZRNT010000028.1:0-11788 GCA_964601525.1 uncultured Erysipelothrix sp. | reverse complement strand
GCTACGCATGCCGTAGTGAAAAGAGTTCATTGCCAGGTAAACTTAGGATAATCTTGATGGATTATCCTTTTTTTATGCTATACTTGATACATGCTAATTATTGTCCTCTTCTTTTGTTATACTATCATCGAGGTGAAAGAAATGAGACAAAAAGCATACAGTATTAAAGAATATTTAGAAAATAATAATTATACAAATATCGATGATTTATTGATTAGAAGCAATCATGATTTTAAAGAAAGGTTTGGAATGAACTTTTCAGAAAAGATAAGTGTTGAATTAAAATTTGAAAGCTTTCAAGATGCTAACGAATTTTATCAAGAACTTTCTTATAATACTTCTTATAAGGAATACACTGTAAAAACTAGCAATCAGGCTAATGTATTAACAGTTTATGGTGCAAAAACTTTATTTGAATATTTTGGAACTAAGGAACCTAATTTACTCACTGTAAGTCGTGATTTAAATATTAGTTTTGATATTCATTTTGTTCAATCTTATTCAGGAACCGTTTTTACAGGTTCAGTAGTTTCTGGAGAATTACTAAGCCGTCAATGTATTATTGAAGTTAGTGATGTTTTACCAGAATTGACTCTTGCGGGTTTATCACAAATTGCTAAATCAATAAAAGAATTTGATTTGTTATTAACACGTTTATATTCAGTAGAAGGGGTGAGCTTAATTTGACAAGAGTTACATCATCAATTAAGATGTTGAACTACCTTAGTACAAGAAGAGTAGTTTCATTACAGGAATTATCGGATTATCTTGAATTAAGTGAGAGAAGTGTACAGAGATTAAGAAGAGACTTAGAGGATGCCGGTTATCAAATAGAGACAATAAAAGGTCCAGGGGGAGGTTATCGTTTGCTAGATGGCTTTCAATTACCTTCTCAAGAGTTAAGTCTACAACAGAAAAGACAAATTAAACAGGGATTGTCTATTTTAGCAAAACAACATGCTGATAGCTTAGGCTCTTCATTTATAGATGCTATCGCAATTCTTAATCGACAATTGGATCAACAGATGGTTTCCTCTATACCATCTTTTCAAACTGTAAAAATGAATATTGATATTGAATTATATCAATTGAATATGGAAAGAATTGATTCAGCTATTTCCACACGAAATAAACTGAAGATTGTCTATAAGAAAAATTATCGTGAGATTAGAGATTATACTTTCGAACCCTATTCGATGTTTTTAGTCAATGGAATGTGGTATTTAAATGGTTATGATCAGAAGAATCGTTTTATCAATTTAAAAATAAGTAGGATTGAAACAGTTGATATTTTAGAGGCTAAATATCGCTATGATGAAAATACCAACGAAATTAAGGGATTAAGTAAATTTGGTTATAAAATCAATCCAATATCGGCTATAATAGTAATTGATAACATGGACTATATTAGTGAGTATATTTGGGGAGAAAATCAGGAGATTGAATGGTTGAGTGATCATTCATTTCGTTTAAAAGTAGTCTTCCCTAATGAGCTTGCTTTTAGAAATTTTGTTCTAAGTGGTGGTTCTAATATGAAAGTAGAATCTCCTGAATCAGAACAAAAGTGGTTGATAGAGGAAGCTAAGAATATCTTAAAGCTATACACTTGAATTAAGAAGTCTTCCATAATAGAATAATAGAGCCGTGTTAAAAACACTTAAAAGAAAACGGTGATTAAATGGAGTTTAATTATAAAAATTTATTAAATAATATATCAAGAAACGGGGTTTATGACATGATAGTAATTGAAGGTGTAGTAGGTGTTGGAAAAAGTTCTTTAATGCATATTCTAGCTGAAGAAGGTTATGTGGAGTTTGAAGAACCCGTAGTTGATAATCCAATCCTTGATAAGTTCTATTATGATAGAATGAGATATTCTTTTCCTTTACAAGTATTTTTCTTAAACAAGCGCTTTGAGCACATTAAAAAGGCTAAAGAGATTAATAATGCTGTAATGGATCGAAGCATCTATGGAGATGCAATTTTCGCCAGAATGTTGAATTTGAATGGTGAGATGAGCGATGAAGAATTTCAAATTTATGAAGAATTATTAATCAATATGCTTGAGCATGTGCAAGCACCCAAATTAATGATTTATCTTGAAATCGGTGTTGATGAAGCGATGCGAAGAATTCATAAACGAGGAAGAGATTATGAATTGATTGTTGAAAGAGAATATTGGGAAAAATTAAATAAAGAATATCAAGATTATTTCGATAATTATGAATTGTCACCATTATTGAAGATTAATGTAGATAATCTAGATTTTGAGAATAATCCAGAAGATAGAGTTTATGTTTTAGAGCAAATTCATGCAGCTTTAAAGGAACTTGAATAATCTGTGAAGTTTATTGAAACAGCAAAGGCTTATAAAGAAAAAGATCCAGCTGTAAGATCTATCTTTGAAGTATTCTTTCTATATCCTGGATTTCATGCGATGGGATTTTATCGTATAGCTCATTTCTTTTATAATATAAAACTCTATTTCATCGCTCGATTAATTTCGCAATTAGGAAGAATGTTTACTCAAATTGAAATTCATCCAGGAGCGAAAATAGGTCGAAGATTTGTTATTGATCATGGAAGCGCCGTGGTCATCGGGGAAACTTCAGTAGTTGGTGATGATTGCTTAATTTATCATGGAGTAACTCTTGGGGCAAAATGTTTTGTACCAGGTGATCGCCATCCTAAATTAGGAAATAATGTAGTAGTTGGTACTGGTGCTCAAATTATCGGGAATATAAAAATTGGTGATAATGTTTCTATAGGAGCCAATGCTGTTGTTGTTAAAGATGTACCTGCAGACGATGTTGTTGCAGGTATTCCAGCTAAAAGTATTAAAAAGTAGACTTGACAATCTACTTTTTTTTTATATAATTAAATATGTAATTAGCAGTCATGGTGTATGAGTGCTAAAAGAAGGAGGAGGATTTTATGATAAAACCATTATTCAATAATGTCTTGTTGCAGGAAGTAGAAGCGAAGACTGAAACAGAAAGTGGAATTATCTTAGGTGCTTCGACAGAAGAAGAACCAATACTTGCTAAAGTAGTTGCAATAGGTGATGGATTAGAAAAGGAAAACACCGTTAATATGGATGTTATCAAAGTTGGAGATACTGTAATGTACAAGAAATACTCAACAAATAAAATAACCTATAACGGTGAAGATTATTTACTGATACCAATTGAAGATATTATGGCAATAGTGGAGGTTGAATAAAATTATGGCTAAAGAAATAAAGTATTCAAAAGATTCACGTGATAGTTTATTAAAAGGTATGGATACACTAGCTAATACTGTAAGTGTTACATTAGGACCAAAAGGAAGAAACGTTGTATTAGAACAATCCTTTGGTAGTCCATTAATAACTAATGATGGTGTTAGTATCGCTCGTGAAATTGAATTAGAAGATAAATTTGAAAATGTGGGTGCTAAATTGCTCTATGAAGTAGCAAATAAAACTAATGATGCAGCTGGAGATGGAACAACAACTGCAACAGTTTTAGCACAAGAAATAATTCATCAAGGTGTTAAAAGTGTTGAAAGAGGAGCCAACCCAGTTCTAATGAGAACAGGAATCGAGAAAGCAGCGAAAGAAATTTCGAATCATTTATTAGAACAATCTAAACCTGTTGAAACTTATGAAGATATAGCTAATGTGGCTTCAATAAGTTCATCATCACAAGAAATTGGAAAAATAATCGCTGACGCAATGGAAAAAGTTGGAAGAGATGGTGTTATCACTGTTGATGAATCGAACACTTTTGAAACTAATTTAGAGGTAGTAGAAGGCTTACAATATGATAAAGGATATGTATCACCATATCTTGTAAGCAATCGCGAAAAAATGGACATTGAAATGGATAATCCGTATATATTAGTAACGGATCATAAAATTTCAACAATCCAAGAAATATTACCAGTATTAGAACAAATAGTTAAAGAAAATAGAGCCTTATTCTTAATTGCAGAAGATATTGATGATGAAGTTGTCGCAACCCTGGTTGTTAATAAATTACGTGGTACATTCAATGTAGCTGCCACAAAAGCACCAAGCTTTGGTGAAAATCAAAAAGCCGTATTGGAAGATATCGCAATTGTTACCGGAGCAAAATTTGTCTCAAAAGATTTAGGAATGAAGGTTCAAGACCTAGAGATAAGTGATTTAGGTAGCGCAGAGAAGGTAAGAATTACTAAGGATGATACCACAATCATTGATGGTTCAGGAGAAAAAACTGCAATTGATGAACGAGTTGATTTAATCAGAAATCAAATTGCTCATACTGAAAGTGAATATGATGAGAAGCAACTGAATGAGCGTTTAGGTAAATTAACTAATGGAGTAGCAATTATTAAAGTTGGAGGAGCAACAGAAGTTGAGCTAAACGAAAGAAAGTTAAGAATTGAGGATGCTTTAAATGCCACTCGAGCAGCAGTATCAGAGGGTGTAGTCCTTGGTGGAGGATATGCACTAAGTAAAGCATATCTAGATTTAAAAGATAAAGTTAAAGGTGAAAATCCTGATGAGCAAAGAGGAATTACAGTTGTCTTTGAATCAATATTAAAACCATTATGGCAGATTGCAGAGAATGCAGGCTTTGATGGAAGTGAAATTGTAAGTAAACAATTAAGTGAAAAAGAATCTATAGGTTTCAATGCTAAAACAGGAACTTGGGTTGATCTTCAATCGGAAGGAATTCTTGACCCAACAACTGTTAGTCGTAGCGCACTCTTAAATGCCGCATCAATTGCTTCCTTGTTCTTAACAACTGAAGCTGCGGTAGTTAGTGTGAAAGAAGAATCTGCTCCAGCAGCAATGCCAGATATGATGTACTAATTAAATAAAACCAGTATTTAAAAAATGCTGGTTTTTATTTTTATAAGTATTTTAAATAATCTTGATATCCTTCTTTAATCATATCCTTTTTCGGAATAAAACGCAGAGCGGCAGAGTTGATACAGTATCGAAGTCCACCTTTATCTTTTGGTCCATCAGCGAAAACATGTCCTAAATGTGAATCAGCAGTTTTACTTCTTACTTCTGTACGAATCATATTATGAGAAACGTCTTTTATTTCATTAAGTTTATGAATGCTTTTACTAAATGAAGGCCAACCACATCCTGCATCATATTTATCTTTTGAAGAAAATAAAACTTCACCACTGACAAGATCGACATATATTCCTTCTTCATAGAAATCATCATATTCACCAGTAAATGGTCTTTCAGTTCCATTTTCTTGAGTAACATAATATTGCATTTCATTTAAGTTTTTTTTATTGTCCATAGAACCCTCTCCTTAAAGTAATTATAATGCTTGCGTATGAAATTTTAAAGAAAGATAATTATAAAAGCGTATAATTCTTAATGTAAATTGAAAACACATGTGGTAGAATTAGAGAATATTAGGTGAATAAGAAGGGGTCTTATGGAAAAAATTAATTTTATAAAACACTATGCAGCGAATAGACTGCATTATTTAGTATATATGCTTTTAGGAACATTGCTTTATGTCGGAGTAGTTTTGATTAATCCCTTAATCATGCAATTCACAATCGATCATATTGCTTCAGATAAGGAAATCACTTCGCGATTTGCTCTTTTTTTCACGTCTGCATTTGGGGGTTTAGATTGGATAAAAAACAATTTGTGGATCATGGCAGTATTGGTGATTCTTTTAAGTCTTGTAAGTGGATTTGCTCTATTTATTCGTAATAAGGCTGCAGGTGAAATATCAGAACATACTGTAGAAAATTTACGCAATGATTTGTATGATCATATTCAAAAGTTACCTTTTTCATATCATGTTTCGATTCAGTCAGGAGATTTAATTCAAAGAGCAACAAGTGATGTTGAACAAATCAGTAATTTCATGAATAATCAAGTACGTGAATTAATGTATGCAATTATGATGATTTTTGTTGCTTTGTTTATTTTATTTAAAATTAATCATCGACTTGCATTTATTTCTATGCTTGTTTTTCCTATTATCTTTATCTTTGCATTTGTCTTTTTTAAGAAGATGCAGGAAAGATTTAAGGAAAGTGATGAAGCTGAAGCAGCAATGTCTTCTGTATTTCAAGAATCACTGGATGGAGTTAGAGTGATTAAGGCGTTTAATAGAGAAAGATATGAGATGGAAAAATTTGATAAGAAAAATCAGGAGTATCGTGATAAAACTTCTCATATGATTCAGTTAATGGGTATATATTGGGGGACATCAGATTTCTTGTGTTTTCTACAAATCTTAATTGTCTTGATTTCAAGTATATTTATGGTGAGAAGTGGAGAAATCACTTTGGGTAATGCCATGGTGTTTATTTCTTATGTTAGTATGGTAATTTGGCCATTAAGAAATGTTGGAAGAATTTTATCGGACATGGGTAAACTTTCTATAGCTATAGAACGTCTTGAGGATGTTTTATCTGTTGAGATAGAAGATCTTGATGAAGGTATTGAACATCTTTTAGAAGGTAATTTAAATTTTGAGAATGTTAGTTTTAAATATCCTGATGGAAGTCAATATGTATTAAAAAATGTATCTTTTGAAGTAAATTATGGTGAAACAGTTGCGATTATGGGACCCACAGGAAGTGGTAAATCAAGTTTAGTTCAATTAATGACTAAACTTTATGATATTGATGAGGGAGATATCAAATTTGATGGTATCTCAATTAAGGAAATTTCCAAAAAATCATTAAGAAGTCAAATAGGGATTGTATTACAAGAACCTTTCTTATTCTCTAAGACAATCTATGAAAATATTAGTATTGCATCTCAATATTCTCAACATCAAGATGTACACTCAGCAGCTAATATGGCTTCTATTCATGATGTAATTCAAGAATTTGATCAAGGGTATGAAACTATGGTTGGTGAAAAAGGAGTCACTCTAAGTGGCGGTCAAAAACAAAGAATTGCTATTGCGCGAACAATTTTGATGGATCAGAAATTCTTAATCTTTGATGATTCATTGTCAGCCCTTGATGCGAAAACAGATTTAAGAATTCGAGAAGCATTAAATAAACGTGAAAACATAAGTACAACACTTATTATTACTCACCGTGTTAATACTGCCATGCAAGCGGATAAGATTATTGTGATTGATAAAGGTGAAATTGTTCAGATAGGAAATCATCAAGAATTGATGAAACAAGAAGGTATTTACCAAAGGATTGCGGAAATTCAAGGAATTAGAGAGGATGAACAAGATGACGAATAAGACGGTTAATCAAGAAGAAGTTTTTACTGATGAGTCCTTAGATATAAGTCTTTGGATAAAAATAATGTCTTTAATGAAAAATCAAAAGAAGCAGCTTATCTTAGCTTTTACGTTTGTCTTTGCTGAATCCTTGATTACGATATTTCTACCAATTTTAAACAGACATGCTGTGGATGTGTTTTTTGTTGGCCAAGGAAGTACGCAAGATATAGTTTTATTTGCTTCTGCTTATTTTGTTTTAATTACTTTACAAGCTTATTTAATTTATGAGTTTATTTATCGAAGCGGTAAAATTGAAATGGCTGTAAGCTATGAGACTAGAAATAAATCAATGAAAAAGTTACAAGAACTCCCATTCTCATATTATGATGTGACGGATAGTGGCTGGATTATGGCACGAGTGACATCTGATATTAATCGTTTATCTGCAATACTTTCATGGAGTTTGGTTGATTTGGTTTGGGGAAGTTTCATGATGATTTTATTAATCGTAGTGATGTTGTTTGTTAATGTTAAACTTGCTTTAATTATTATTGTTGTATTACCATTTGTTTTCAAAGTTAGTTCATGGTTTCAAAAAAAGATGTTAAGAAATTATCGCGATATAAGAGCGATTAATTCTCAAGTTACTTCTTCTTTTAGTGAGGGAATATCAGGAGCTAAAACAACTAAAACTCTTGCTTTAGAAGAAAGTCAATACAAAGAGTTTGAATCTTTAACTTCTTCAATGCGAGAAAAAGCAATGCATGCTATATTCTTGTCTTCACTTTATATTCCAAGTGTCATATTTTTATCTACCTTGAGTGAAGCCGGAATATTATGGATTGGTAGTGAAATGGTCTTAAAAAATATTATTGCTATAGGTACATTAATTATGTTTACTCAATATGCGGGACAGTTTTTTCAACCCTTAAGAAACATTGCGTCTATTTTAGCTCAATTACAAATGGCTCAAGCTTCGGCTGAGCGGGTAATATCGCTATTGGAAACAGAAGTTGAATTAAGTGATTCTCCTGAAGTTATTGAGAAATATGGAACAATTCTAGATCCTAAAGAAGAAAACTATCAAAAAATAAAAGGGGATATAGAGTTTAAAAATGTTGACTTTTATTACAATGAGAATGAGATAATTCTTGAGGATTTCAATTTAAAAATTGAGCGAAATCAAAGCATTGCTTTGGTTGGAGAAACAGGTTCTGGTAAAAGTACTATTGTAAACCTAATTTGTCGTTTTTATGAACCAAGATCGGGACAAATTTTGATTGATGGAATAGATTATAAAAATAAATCCATTGCTTATTTGAGGTCTCAATTAGGTTATGTCTTGCAATCTCCTCATTTATTTTCGGGAAGTATTAAAGAAAATATTAGATTTGCTAAATTAGACGCAAGTGAGGAAGAAATCATTGAAGTATGCAAGCTTGTTGGTGCTCATGATTTCATTATGGGTCTTGAAGATGATTACGATTTTGATGTTGGTGAGGGTGGCGATCGTTTGTCTTCTGGTCAAAAACAGTTGATTTCTTTTGCTCGTGCTTTATTGGTTGATCCAGCAATAATTGTATTAGATGAGGCAACTTCATCGATTGACACAGAAACAGAAGCGGTAATTCAGTTTGCAATTGATTCTTTGCTTAAAGATAAAACAAGTATTATCATTGCGCATCGCTTGTCAACGATTGAAAATGTTGATCGAATTCTTCTTATTGATAAGGGTAAAATTAAAGAAGACGGTAGTCATGAAGAATTGATGAATAAAAAAGGAATGTATTATGAATTATATACGAGTCAAGTTGAAGATGATGTTCTAAAGTAATTATGCTATGATATTGAAGAATGTGAGGTAATTTATGAAACTACAAATTGATGATTTACAAAAGATTCAAAATGATTTGGATTCAAGGATTTTTGAATTACATAATACTTCGCGAAAAGATACTCGTGAAGATCGACTTTTGGCTTTGTTAGTTGAGTTGGGAGAATTGGCTAATGAGACGCGTTCTTTCAAATATTGGAGCCTAAATAAAAAAGTAAATGTGGATGATATGTTTGAGGAATTCTCGGATGTTCTTCATTTTGCCTTGTCTTTGGGAATAGATCTTGATTATGATAAAGCTTTTATTGAATATGAAAGTTTAGATATGAAGACAGCTGATATGTTTAGAAAAATGTATCAAGATGTCTTGAAATTCCAAATGGATGATTGTGAAGAAAAATATACTGCCATGATGGTAACAATGTGTCAATTAGCGGATAATATTGGACTTAGTTCCGATAAAATGAGGGAAATGTACTTTTATAAAAATAAAAAGAATCATGAAAGACAAGATAACGAATATTGAAAGGTGAATTATTAATGAATAAGAAAAAAGATTTAAAACTGGAAGAAGCATACGGTGATGTTAATTTATCGATGCTCGCTGATTTTACGCTGACAGATGGTATTTCTGGTCATGAGAGAGATGTTGCTCAAGTATTTAGAAGATGGACAGAAGAGGCTGTTGATGAGGTGTCCTATGATCAATTAGGCTCGATTATTACTCATAAGAAGGGATTGGAAAATGGTCCTAAACTTATGCTTGCTGGTCATATTGATGAAATTGGATTTTTAATTAAGAATATTGATGAGAATGGTTATTTGCGCTTGCATCCTGTGGGTGGTTGGTGGCCACACGTCTTGCCATCACAAGCAGTTACGGTTCAAAATAGAAAAGGACAACAATTTACTGGTGTCATTGGTTCTAAAGCGCCTCATGGTATGAAACCAAGTGTAAGAAACACAGTGATGAGTATTGATGATTTATTTGTAGATTTAGGATTAGCCAATAAATCAGAAGTTGACTTACTAGGTATTCAAATTGGAGACACAGTAACTCCTAAATCTGATTTTCATGTTTTGGCAAATCCAAATTATTTACTTTCCAAAGCTTGGGATGATCGTGTTGGTGCTGCTATTGTTGCTGATGTAATGCGTAATTTAAAAGACGTGGACACAAAGGCAAATATTTATGGAGTTGGTACTGTTCAGGAAGAGGTTGGTTTAAGAGGAGCTAAAACAGCTGCTCAGATGATTAATCCTGATGTAGCCATTGCTCTAGATGTTACGATTGCTACTGATACACCTAAAGAAGATCAAAGAATTAAACTAGGTGTTGGTTTAACATTAGAAGTATTGGATGGTTCATATATTGGACATAAAGGTCTCCTATATTATTTCCAAGATTTAGCTGATGAATTGGATGTTGATTATCAATTCGAACTTCTCGCTGCTGGTGGAACTGATTCAGGTGAGATTCATAAAGTTCATGATGGTGTTATTAGTTTAACAGTTTCAATTCCTGCTCGTTATATACATTCACATCGTGGAATTATTCATCGTAAAGATTATGCAGATACAGTTAAAGTGTTGACAGAATTCTGTAAACGTCTTGACCAAGATTTATTAAAAGAATTACAAGAGTACAAACGATTTTAATATTAAACAAAAAGACTTATTTTCTAAGTCTTTTTTAAAGTTTTAAAAAGCTAGTTAAATCTTGTATAATATATTTAGTATGATAAGGAGGAACTATGAAAGAAACAGTTTGGATTAATAAAGATATAGAAACAGTTTGGGATTTTGTTGAACTTGAATTTGCTAAAGCCTTTAAATGTAGTCCTAAAAAACTTCATGAAAAAGAATTAAAATTAAAACATGGAACTAAGGAAATTATTCAAAGTATTCCTGTTCAAGATAGACCTAATCATTTAGTTTTACTGAGTGAAGATGACACAGATATAGTTGAAACTCATTATAAATTTTATCCTGATGAGATTGAAGGTTCATATATAGAAATGTATGAAATTGGTAAGGGTAAGAAAAGCGTCTTTAAGACTCTCTTCTATAAAATTCTTGATCTACCTTTATTGAGAACTAAAAAAAGAAAACGTTTAAGAACACGCTTGGAATCAATTAAGTATTTCTTAGAATTGGAGGACCAGGATGATACAGTACAAGAAGCCTAGGTTACTTTTCTTTGTTGTTGGTTTATTAACGATGGGATTAGGTGTATTTATGCTTTTCAATCCTTTGGAAACTTTAATACGAATGTTAGTGTTTGCAGGGATATTGTTTTTAGTCTTTGGTATCATTTTATTAATTGATGCCTTGACAATACCAGACTTCATTTCGATGCGTTCAACCTTAATCTTTGAAGCTTTTATGACCATAATTTTAGGTCTAATTTTAGTTTTTGGAGATCAAAGTTTAAATATAGGGATTATTACCTACATATTTCTGTTCACTTTCGTTTTATCATCTTTTATCCAAATACAATTTTCTGTACTTATCAATCGTAATTGGTTAAGATGGCTCTCATTTGCTTTAAGTGTTCTTGTTATTGCTTTGAGTGTTTATATGTTTATGAATCCTAATTTAGCACAACATTTACTTGTTTACTTTATGGCTTTTGGATTTATTAGCTCAGGCATTAATAGAATGCTTGTTGGAATTTTTGATTTATAGTATAAAGGAGATTAACTATTAAGAATCAAGTGAAATAAATAAATATTAGCTAAGGCAC
>CAZRNT010000027.1:0-11869 GCA_964601525.1 uncultured Erysipelothrix sp. | reverse complement strand
ATGTCCAAGTTCAACTCTGCCAATACTCATACCTCCCTATTTACTTACATCATATCTTATATTTAATAACATGCAAAGAATATATATAAAAAAACAGAGATAAATCTCTGTTTTAGTTTTCTTATAATCGATTAACGACGTTTCTTGTTACGTGCTTTTCTAGCAGCTTCCGACTTCATTTTCTTTTTAACGCCTGGTTTTACATAATACTCTCGTTTGCGAGCCTCAGCAAGGGTACCATTTCGTGATACTTGACGTTTAAATCGACGTAATGCGTCATCTAAACCTTCGTTATCTTTAACTACGACTTTCGACATGACAAACCTCCCTTCTGATGCAAGCATTATAATTATACCAAAGTAAGACTAAATAGCAAGAAAAAATTTAATTATTTAATTTTATTTTTTACAAGTATTTATTCTGTTGTTTTTCTATCAAAAGTAATTAATAGTTTTCTTTGGATGTGTAACCTTCCATGATAGCAATACCTGAAGATGCGCCAATACGGCTTGCTCCATTTTCAACCATTATATTAAGATCATCTAATGATCGAATACCTCCTGATGCTTTAACACTCATTTTATCGCCAACTGTTTGCTTCATTAAAGCAACATCTTCCGCTCTTGCTCCGCCAGTAGAAAATCCAGTTGATGTTTTTACAAAATCAGCTCCTGCTTTCAGTGCGATTTTACATGCTTCCACAATTTCTTCATCACTCAATAAGCAAGTCTCTAAAATAACCTTGAGAATTCTATCTCCTGTTACATCTTTGATAGCTTTAATTTCTTCAAGAATCGTATCGTAATTTTTATCTTTAAGATCGCTGACATTAATAACCATATCTAATTCATCAGCACCATTTTCAATGGCGTTTTTCGCTTCAAATACTTTAACTTCTTTTATATTGGCTCCTAATGGAAAACCAATTACAGTACAAACTTTTACATCACTTGCCTCAAGTTCCTTTGCTGCAGTTGCTACAAATTTAGGATTAATACATACAGACATAAAATCATATTCCTTTGCCTCTGAGCAAAGCTTTATAATCTGCTCGCTTGTAGCATCTTGTTTAAGTAAAGTATGATCAATTAATTTATTTATTTTCATAGTTTCTCCTCCTTCAACACCTTACGTGCTGCCTCATCATCACCCATCCACGCCTCTTTACCAAAGTCACGATAAATAAAGCGTTCTTCGCCTTTACCAATCAATACAACTGCATCTCCTGGTCTAGCCATCAGTATTGCTTTTTTGATTGCTTCATAGCGAATAGGTACAAACTCATAATTATCTTTATTCATTCCTGATATAATATCTTCTGTAATTTCTTCTACAACTTCATTTCTATTATCATGTTCTGTTAAAATAACCCAATCACAAAGCTCTGTACTAACCTTACCCATTATTGGACGTTTTAAATGATCTCGAGCACCTGCTGCACCAAATACGGTAATAATTTTTCCATCATCTTTAAGTGTAGAGCGTACAAATTCATAGACCTTCTTCATGCTATCAGGAGCATGACCAAAATCTACATATATATCTATATCTTTTGCTTCTTCAATTTTAGTTAAACGACCATCAACATGTTCAATATCAACTAATTGAGCAATGATACTTTCAATCGCATAACCCCTTTGATGAAGAATTGCTATAACTGCCAAACAATTTAAAACATTAAAGTGAGCAACAAAGTTACTTAGTACTGGATATTCAATTCCTTTATGGACTAAGATAAATTCTGTAGAATCAGATTTTAAAACAATATCCTTAGCCCTATAGTCTGCAGCTTGATGTACACCATAAGTGATGCTTCTTAATTTATGCTTATTCATCAACCTTTGTCCGTATGGATCATCAATATTAATAAAGAAAGGTGCTCCATCCTTCATATTGTTAAATAAAATTTCTTTTGCTTCAAAATAATTTTCCATCGTTTTATGGTAATCCAAATGATCATGGCTTAAATTAGTAAAACTTGCACAATCAAAATCAATACCATCAACACGTCTTAGGGAAAGACCTTGACTAGAAACCTCAAGACAAACATCTGTAACCCCTGATTGATACATGTCATTTAAATATGAATTAAGCTCAACAATATCTGGAGTTGTAAGTGAAGGTTCAAAAACATGATCACCATACTCAACAGAAATGGTTCCTATATAACCAGCATTCACACCAAATCTCAATAAAATATTTCTAACTGTTTTCATTATAGTGCTTTTACCATTAGTTCCGGTGATTCCGTACATATACATTTTTTGGGAAGGATTATCATAAAAATTATTCGCAACTTCATGCAAAGAACTCATGACATCATCAACTTGATGATAATAGACTGAATCATGCTTCTTAAGTTCCTTACGATGAACTACAGCAACTGCACCATTCGCAATAGCTTGTTCCACAAAATTGTGAGCATCATTACTCAAACCTTCAATACAAAAGAAGATGCTATTTTCTTGTTTTTTTCTAGAATCTAACATTATTGATTCTATTTCTCGTCCATCATTACATGGAATCAAATCACTTAATTTCATTTTGCACTCCTTTTCAAGATTTTTTTGTATCTTTTACTCAAACGTGGACTCATTAGATCATTAACATAGAGATATCTAAAGAAAGCAGCTTCATCTCTTGAAAGAATTAAGTCCGCTATTTCCTTAGCTTCATGACTTGATATCTTAGACTTCTCATAAATCGGTAAAATCTCTATATTCTTAAGCCCTTCAAAATGAAAAAACATATTAATATTGTCATCGAATAAAACTAAATTATTTTTATCAAATGCCAAACATTTAGGCCAGGCCATATTGGCTTTGTAAGGCTCTATTCCATAAGTACTCATATCAATAATTTCATCATCAAATTTATTATAGAGTTTTAAAAATTGAGGAAGTTCTAAAATAGCTGTTTCCTGATCATAAAGCACATTCATCAATTTATTGAAAAACACAATATAAATTTGTCCATCTTCATAAGTAAACGACTTTAAACTACTTTTTAATTCACGCATATCCTTATGAATAAAGAAGTTACGTTCATTAAATGTCATATTTTCCCACATATCAATATGGATTCTTCTAAATTCATCAAAACTTTTTTCAAAAGTTTCTTTGTTTGAAAGTGATGTTTCAAACACTTGTAAATAAAGCAAATCACGAGCCTTTTTAGTGTTCAATGATAGTTTAAAATCTTTATTTATTTGCTCTAGTTTTTTTAAATCGCTTTTTTTCCAAAATTGTTTGTGATATTTCTCTAATTTTATCATTGAATCACCTCAAATTGAGAAAGTAAGGCCACCGACAAAATACAGGCAGTTTCTGCTCTCAGCACATTTTTTGACAAGCTCCTACTCTCAAAACCCTCTTCAGCGAAGAAAGTTCTTTCTTTATCAGAAAAACCTCCTTCTGGTCCTAGAATAACGGCTACAGACGCAATATCTTTTTCTAATGATGAATAAAAATCAAGATGTTCACCTAAATCCATAATATAATTTCGCTCTTTTTTTATTTTTGAAACATCATCCTTAGTAATAATACCTATGACAGGTACTGCATATTGTCGGTATGACTGCTCGCAAGCCTCTTTTGAAATCTCGTTAAAACGTTCCATTTTTCTTTTTGTTCTTTTACCAAAATCTCTTACAACACCATGGTCGCTTTGATAAAGATAAATTTCATCAACACCAAGTTCACAAGCCTTTTGAATCATCCATTCTAGCCTCTCAGAACGAAACAATGAAGCTATTAAGGTTTTTTTTACTTTATTTTTAGGGAAGTCAATTTCTTCAACAAATTTTAAGTTTTCTAAAGAATTATCTTCAAACATATAGATATTTCCTTTACCCTTTTGATCAACAAGGCGTATTTCGTCACCCTGTTTCATTCTTAAAACATTCTTACATTGATGAAATTGTTCTTTTGTTAATGAAGGATTACTTATATCTTCAATAAAAAACTGTTGCATTACAAAATCCCTTTAGCTGCTAAAAGTAATTTTTTAACTTCAAATGGTTTTAATTCACGATATTGACCAATTTTTAAATCATCCATTTCTAAAGGTCCCATTGCAAAACGATGAAGCTTTAAAACTGGCAATTTATAATATTCAAATATTTTACGAATTTGTCGGTTTTTACCTTCATGTAAAGTGATTGTTAATTGAGTTCTATTTTTCTTTTCATCTCTTTTAACATGTTTAATATCAACTCCTTGATACTCAACATTATCAATCTTTACCCCATCTTTAAGTTCTCGAATAACTTCGTATGGTAAAATCCCATCCAAGATAACACGGTATTGTTTTTCTAAATCAAAGGATGGATGTGTCATATAATGTGTAAACTCGCCATCATTTGTAATAATTAACGCTCCTGTTGTTTCTTTATCTAAGCGCCCTACAGGATAGACTCTTTGATTTGTTTTAATAAGATCAACAACGGTTTGACGATCAAAACCATCTTCCACCGTTGACAATACTCCCTTGGGTTTGTTTATTAGATAGTAAACATGCTCAGTTTCAAGAGCAATCAATTGTCCATTAACTCTAACTTCGTCTTTATCACTAACCTGAACACCTTGTTCTTTAATTTGTTTACCATTTACGCTGACTTTTCCCTCTTCAATTAGTACTTCTGCTTTCCTTCTTGAACAGTAGCCTGAATGCGCAATATATTTTTGTAATCTCATTTTATTTGAATAGCTCATTTGTATCATCCATCATTTCTATTTTAATTTCCGGTAATTCTTTCAGACTTGTTAGTTTAAAAACATCCATAAAAGAAGAGGTTACTTCATAAAGAATTGGGCGGCCTACCGTATCAGCTCTACCACTTTCCCTAATTAAATCCATTGCTTCCAATTTCCGACACATCATGTCAGAATTAACACCTCTAATATCCTCTATTTCAATTCTTGTGATTGGCTGTTTGTAAGCAATAATTGCTAAGGTCTCTAATGCAGCTTGAGAAAGATGTCTTGTTTTATTAAACTCAATCATTTCCGAAATTAAGTGGTGCATTTCATCTTTCGTAACCAATTTATAAAACCCACCATAGTCTACAAGTTTAAGACCACGATTGCTGCTTTCTAAAACTTCTTCGTATTCTTTTAATAATTCGCTAAATTCTTCTTGATTTAATTTAAGTGCTTTTTGAATTTGTTCTGCTTCCAATCCTTCATCACCAAAAGCAAAAAGGATTGCCTCTAGTTGTGCGTGAATATGCATATTAATGAACCCCCTTTAAGTAAACAACATCTTCTTTTTGGCTCATAAGTATCTCATTCATTCTTAATAAATCAAGGATACCTAAGAACGTAATGATCAGATGATGAAGATTATATGAGTCCATCAATAAGTCATCTAAACTGATAATGTAATCCTTAGTAAATCGAGCACGTAAATCATCAATAATATCATCAACAGATAATTCAACTCTTTCAAATGAAACATCTTGTGGATTCGCCAGCTTATAACGATTAATTACTTTATCCATTGCTTTCATAAGATCGTAAGGACTTTGTTCATATATGATCTGCTGATCTAAATTTTTCTGTATTTCCTTGAATAAATTTTTCTCTAACGGTTTGCTGAAATTTTTTAAACGTTCATCAAACCTTTCTGCTAATTCGATACTTACTTCTTTATATCTTTGATACTCAATTAGACGTTGAACTAAATCTAATTCATCTTCAACTTCATTAGCATCAAGTTCACTTTTATCACGTGGCAATAGTTTTTTTGATTTGTACTCTATTAAACCTGCCAATTCACTTAAGTACTCGGTTGCAACATCGAGCTTTTGTTCTTTAGCTTCATTAATAAAAGCTATGTATTGATCAGCAAGCTCTTCGATATCCAAATCAAAAAGATCAAGTTTCTTATCCTTGATTAGGTATAACATAAGGTCCAAAGGACCATTAAATTCATCAATACTAACCTGAAACTTCATCATACACCACCCGACAAACTATTATAACACATCAGCGATAAGCTTTGGTTTTTCTTGTGCTTGATCACTAAGTACAAAACATGCTTTTGCCGCTTTAATTTCACTGTCCTTAATTTCTTTGCTACTTAACAAACGGCACAAGACATCACCTTTTTGTATTTTATCGCCAATTTCTTTTTCAATGATAATTCCAGCCTTATAATCAATTTCATCTTCTACTTTTTGACGACCTGCCCCCAAATGCATGGAAACATAACCTAAATTCAAGGCATGAACTTCTGAAATAAAGCCATCTTCATCGGCAAGAACATCAACATGATGTTCTGCTTTTATAAAATTGTCTAAATCATCAAATACAGAAATGTCTCCACCTTGAGCAGCAATCCATTCTAAAAAGACACGATATGCATTGCCATTCCTTAGATTTTCTAATGCTATTTCATATCCTTGTTCATCAGTCTCACAAAGACCAGCTTGACGTAGCATAATTCCCGAAGCTTCAAGACATAAATCCTCAAGTTCTTTAGGTCCTTGATTTTGTAAGGTCATTGCTGCTTCATAAACCTCTAATGCATTACCAATTGTTTTACCTAGTGGTTGATTCATATTGCTAATCATTGCATTCATTTCTAAGTCCATACTTTCACCAATCGAAACCATTGACTGAGCCAATTTCTTAGCTTCATCAACTGTTTTCATAAAAGCACCTTCTCCATATTTAACATCCAATAGAATACAGTTTGCTCCACCAGCTAGTTTTTTAGACATAATTGAGGAAGCAATTAAAGGAATTGCATTTACAGTACCTGTAACATCTCTTAACGAATAAAGAACTTTATCTGCATAGACCAAATTACCAGTTTGCCCTACAACAGCAACATTAATATCATTCACTTGCTTAATAAAATCTTCACTTGTTAGATTAATATTGAAATTGGGGATTGACTCTAATTTATCAAGTGTTCCTCCAGTATGTCCAAGGCCACGCCCACTCATTTTCGCTACTTTCGCACCACAAGCTGCAACCAATGGAGAAAGAATCATAGTTGTCTTGTCACCAACACCACCTGTTGAATGTTTATCAACTTTTTTACCTTCAATTGCATCTAAGTTGATGATATCTCCACTGTGTAACATGGCTTCTGTTAAAGCGTTTGTTTCTTTTTGGCTCATACCATTTAAAACAATAGCCATCAATAAGGCAGATGTCTGATAATTTTCAATACTTGAGTCTGTTACACCTTCAATCCAAAATTTAATCTCTTCATTTGATAGAACTAATCCATCACGTTTCTTTTCAATAATTTCTACTATATTCATATTATTTACCCTTTCTTTGATATCTTTCAATTATAAATGTATCCTTAACTTCGCTATCAATGAGTTCAAACTCATCAAGATAAGTTTGAGGAAAGTATGTATCCCCATCAATATCATTATCGATCCTTGATAAAATTATTTCTGAAGTATAAGGAATTGCTTGTTTATAAATTTGTGCTCCACCACAAATAAAATAAAGATTACTGGAATTTTCTTCATCAATTAAAAATTTTTCTAAATCAGTAATCACATTTTCGCCCTTTAGTTTTTTTGAAACTAAATATATTTCTCTTTTATCTAAAGTTTTAGGGAGGTTTTCATAAGTCACCCTTCCCATTATAAGTTTTTGATTAAGTGTTGTATTTCTAAAATGTTTTAAATCCTCTGGAACATGCCAAGGCATTTTCCCATCAAGACCAATCACATTTTTGTTATTGATTGCAACAATAATTTTCAACATTATACGCTAACCTGCGCTTTAATTGTTGGATGAGATTCATAATCCAGAATTTCTATATCCTCATAACGATAATCCTCAATATTGTCATAGCTATTCTTTAAGTTTAATTTGGGCAATTTATAACACTCTCTAGCTAATTGAGTTTCCACTTGTTCTAGATGATTATTATAAATATGAACATCACCAAAACTATGAACAAATTCTCCTGGCTCTAATTTACAAACATCAGCAACTAGATGTAATAAAAGAGCATAAGAAGCAATATTAAAGGGTACACCTAAAAACACATCCGCAGAGCGTTGATAGAGCTGTAGACTTAATTTCTTATCATCGCTAACATAGAACTGCATAAAAGCATGACATGGTGGTAATGCCATATCGTCTACTTCAGAAGGATTCCAAGCAGAGATTATATGCCTTCTAGAATTTGGATTATTTTTTATTGAATCGATTACTTTTTGTAGCTGATCAACACCATTAAAATCTCGCCATTGCTTACCATAAACAGGACCAAGATCACCATGTTTTAGAGCAAATGATTCATCCTCTTTTATCTTAGCGACAAATTCTTGCAAACTTTCACCTTGATAATCCTCATGGTTCTTATAAATCTCATAGGGCCACTCATTCCAAATTCTTACATTATTTAAAACAAGCGGCCTTATGTTCGTTGAGCCACTAATAAACCAAAGCAATTCTTTAGCGACAGCTGGGAAATAAACTTTCTTTGTTGTTAGAAGTGGAAATCCTTCTGACAAATCAAATCTTAGCTGATAGCCAAATGTACTAATTGTACCAGTTCCAGTTCGATCGGACTTTTTCTCACCATTATCCAGTACATACTGGCACATTTCCAAATAATTCTTCATTTTATCACCTATATTCATTATACTAAATTATAGGCATCTTTAGTAGTTATTATTAAATTTGACGGATTTGTTCCGCAACAATGATTATTTTCTCATCGATTTTATCAAGTCGCCCCTGTATTAAAAGCTTTGCTTTACCCACATCGTCTTTCTTAAGCTTGTTCTTCGCACCTTTCCATAAGTATACATCAAGATTTAAATCTTGATTTTTTCCAAAAGGATCATAAAAATTCGCATTGCTGTTCACAATTAATTTAGTAGAATATGAATTGAATGCATCGTAATCTTCCGTTTCCATTCCTTTAAGAAGTCCATACAAATAAATATTATTCAAATTATCTCTCCTTTCTTACTATTTGACCGTTCTTTTTATAATTTGTCAAGGAGATAAAAAGCAAGTTTCCCCTAGAGGAAACTTGCTTTTACTTTACTATTTACTTCTTTCTTTTCATTAAAACAAAACTTTTTTCATCGCTTTTAATCATTTCTAAATATTTATCTAAACGATTGAATTCTAAAGCTTTTAAACTTTCAATGTAAGCAAAGTAATCATGACCCTCAAAATGCGAACGAGCAATTGAAAAGGCCAAATTATCAAATTGTGATAATGATAAAATTATTTCACCATAATTACGACGTAATAATTGATTAAATTTATTCTCATCCAATATCAAATGTTTCATCTTATAATCAATTAGATTCTGAAATTCTTGGTATTTAGATGATTGATTAAAGAAGTACACAACACCAAAACCATCCCTTAAATCAACATCATAAGAAAAGAAATCACTGATAATATCATTGTCTAACCATTCTTGATATTCTTCATTCATTTCTGAAAAGTTCATGTCTAAGATTCTACGGATAGCAAAACGGTCCAATAATCTATCCTTCCCTTTATATTCAAATTTAAACGAATATGACATTTTTTCAGTTTCTATAGATTCATAGACTTCATGGTAGCTTTTGTTTACTGTTAAGGGTTCAGCTACAATTTTATTCTTTACTTCAGGTAAATCATTGTTGGAGTTTTGCGGATGTTGATTGATAAAATCTTTTAATGTGGAAGGTTCCTCATTACCTATGACTACAAGAACTAAACGTTGATCATGATAATTTAAAGAGTATGCAGTCTGTAAATCTTTAAGACTTGTATTGTTTACTGATTCACTTGTTCCCGCAATATCATAAATAAAAGGAAACTCATGAAAAACAGCTTGATATGTTTCTGCCAATAATTTCATATCCGGCATTTGCTCATACATTTTAATTTCTTCTACGATGATTGGTTTTTCCTTCTCAACACTTTTTTCATCAATATCAAATCTTCTTACAAACCTAAGGAGTATATCCAAAGCATCCAATAGGTCATTGTTTTGATTAAAATAATACATGGTTTGATCATATGATGTGAAGGCATTAGCGCTGGCCCCCACTTCCGTAAACGCATGGAAGACATCTTCTTCATCATCTTCAAATAGTTTATGTTCTAAAAAATGAGCCAAACCTTGAGGATGTTTGATTACTTCTCCATCTATTTCTTGTTCTAAGTGTAATGCACCAAACGGACTTGCCAAGACAGCTGTTGATTTTTTAAAGCCAGGACGATGTAAATAATATACATTTAGGCCTGAATCCGTTACAAAGTGATAATAATCTTCATTATAATTATTACTAATTTTCTTCATTTTCTTCACCTCGATATACATAAATAAATGGATTATTTATACGTTGAGAAATATTTAAAATATCGGTTTCACTAACATCCATAATCATTTCTTTTAATACATCCAAATCATAGCTTGTATTCTTTAGTAGATCTGTGAAAGCTCTTGAACTTAAAGATTGCAAATCTTCTTTACTACCCTCTAAACGAGAGATAATAGCTTTCTTAATTCCATCCAAGTTCTTTATACCCTTTTTTTGAAGTTCTAATTCTTCTTCAATTAATTTGATTGTTTTATCAATGTTTTTATCATCAATTCCAGTATGAATCATGAAGACGCCATCAAATACATATCGATTGGCATAGATTGAATAACATAAACTATGTTTCTCTCTAATTTCTTGAAATAAAACCGAAGTTGGTAATTGACCAATGTAAGCTGTGTAAAGCATCATGGCAACTGAATCTTTTGAATTTGGTTCAAGATCAATGTCATACAAGAGAATAAGTTCTGTTTGACTACCACTATGAAATTCTTCAATTCTTTTGGGTTCAATATCACTTGCTGAATAAGGACTTTCAAAGTCTAACATCGATATATCAGAAAACAAATCTGATATATCAATTTTTTCAACATCCCCAACAATCGTTAAAACTTTGGGGAATTCATTTAAAACTCTTTGATGAAAATCTTTAATGACATTTAAATCAATTTTAGCTATGTCCGATAGATCACCAATACTAGAGAGTGATAGGAATTGATTTTCTCCTGCTATATTCATTGCATTTAAAACTGCTTGTTGTGAATGATTTTCTTTCAAACGTTGATGTTGCATTCTTAGATTTTTCTTTGCTTCATCTAGTAAAGCTTCATTCAATAAGGGTTCTTTTAACATTTCGCTTAAAACTGCGACCTGTTGGTAAAGTAAATCTTCATCAACAAATTTTTCGTTAATACCATATGCTTGCAAATCAATCACTTGATATTTGCCTAATACATAAGTTGATGAACGTAATTTTAGACCATAGAGCATATCAAGTCTTTGTGACATTGATTCTTTGCTTGGATTATTGATAAGACGATCTCCCATCATCTTAGATAAAAGATTCGCTACTGTACGATCAAATTTTCTTAAAGGAATTAAAACTCTTAGTTTTAATTTCTACTGAAAATCTTTCATCATTAAATTTATTATCTTGTATCCATTGGATTTCGATCTTCTTTTCTTCTGCTTGCATTAATGTACCTCCATTTAAAATGTGTTATAATTACATTGATACTATTGTACATCAATGCAATAGAAATAGAAAGAATGGTAGATATGATAAAATCCAATGATCTAGTGTTTTTAACTGATTTATATGAATTCACAATGGCTTACACCTACTTTAAAGAAGGACGTCATGAAGATATTGTTTACTTCGATATGTTCACTCGTAAAGTTCCTAATCAAGGTGGTTACTTAATTTTTAATGGTTTGGCCAAGATGATTGAGTCCTTAAACAAATTCAAGTTTGAGCAAAAACATATTGATTATTTATATAGCCAAGGTTTCACAGATAAAGCCTTCTTAGACTATTTATTAAATATGAATTTA
>CAZRNT010000026.1:0-12272 GCA_964601525.1 uncultured Erysipelothrix sp. | reverse complement strand
TCTTTATTGTTTTTTAATGTATAATAAGCATGATAAATGAATGTTTTTTTAAAATTGTAATAATTAAGTGTAATTGTTATAATTATGGATAGTAAGGAAGGTGACCTGTTTGGAAAATATTGGACAAATATTAAAAGAACGTCGCGAAGAGCTAAATTACAGCTTAGAAGACATGGAAAGCAAAACGAAATTATCGCTTATACAACTCCAAGCTATTGAGCGTGGAGATATCCAATTTTTTAAAGACGACTTATCTTATTTATCTTATTTTGTTAGATACTATGCAAATGCATTAGGACTTGATTACAACGAGATAAGAGATCAATTAGATGATTCAATCATGGCATTTACTGATTCTATAAGTGTCAGCAAAATTAAACAACAAGAGGAATTAAACGCTCGCGTTTTGAAACAAGCAAAAAGAGGAAATAAAGCACGTAGGAAAGTAGATCTTACAAGTATTGCTCTTATAGCTGTTTTGATTGTAGTAGGAATACTTTTTGTTTTAGCATGGCAAAAATTTATATGGCCATCATTACAAAATAAAGATCCTATTGAACCACCTGTAATTGTAGTACCAGATGAAGAAAAACCAGAAGAAAAGCCTGAAGAAAAACCCGAAGAAAAACTAGAAGAGAAACCAAATGAATCAACACTTGTGGTTAAAGCAATAGATCCATATACATATGAGATTAGTGGCTGGCAAGAAGACGAGGAACTTGTTTTCGATTTCGATTTCAATAATCGTGCTTGGGTTCGTTTTAGCGAAGATGGTGCGGTTTTAGATGCACCTGGACAAGGAACATATGAATCTGGTGAGAATGCTAAAGTTATTCTTAAAGCTAAGAATAATAAAGTTCTTGCCGCAAATATAGGTTATGTTAAAGGAAATACGATTTCACTTAACGAAAAGCAAATTGAACTTGAAGCAGAAGCAGCAGAAAGTCAATCAGGATTGGTTTTAGAATTTAAGCTCGTAGAAGGAGAAACAGAAGAATGAATTTAGCGAATAGACTTACAGTATTTAGGATGATATTAATTCCAATAATCGTCCTTGTAGAATTGTTTCCCTACAGTCATTTTGGAATCAAAATCCCTTATGTAGTTGTGGACTCTGTTTTACTTTCATGGAAAAACATTGCAGTGTTAATATTATTTGCTACTGCATCCATCACAGATTTTCTGGATGGATATTTAGCTAGATCAAAAGATATGATTACTGTCTTTGGAAAATTTTTAGATCCAATAGCAGATAAATTACTAGTTAATACATTATTTATTATATTTGCATATAAAGGAACAGTATCAGTTGTGCCTGTTTTAATTATGATTTGGCGAGATACAATTGTTGATGGTGTACGTATGTTGTTATCACAAAAAGGAATGGTTTTATCAGCTGGTTATCTTGGTAAAGTCAAAACAGTGGCACAAATGTTGTCGATCATTCTAATTTTATTAAATAATCTACCATTTGAACTTTATAATATTCCAGTTGCAAATATCATGTTATGGTTTGCTACACTTATGTCAGTTGTTAGTGGTGCATCCTATGTAATACAAAGTCGTTCGTTTTTAGTTGAATCAATTTAGGAATACCCAATAGATTTACATATCATATAAATGGAGGCTCAATATGGAAAAGAAAGATAAAGTTTTAGATGATGCGATAAAACAAATTGAAAAACAATTTGGTAAAGGGTCAATCATGAAGTTAGGTGATCGAGCAGCAGTTGATGTTGATGCAATTAGCTCTGGATCACTTAGTCTGGATGCTGCCTTAGGTATTGGTGGTTATCCTAAAGGAAGAATCATTGAAATTTTTGGACCTGAATCAAGTGGTAAAACAACATTGGCTTTACATGCCATTGCTGAATGCCAAAAAGCAGGCGGAAAAGCTGCATTTATTGATGCGGAAAATGCGATTGATCCACTCTATGCACGTAATTTAGGGGTCAATATTGAAGAGTTAATCTTGTCACAACCTGACAGTGGTGAACAAGGTTTAGAGATTGTAGATGTTCTTGTTCGTTCAGGTGCTGTTGACTTAATCGTAGTTGACTCAGTTGCAGCATTAGTTCCCCAAGCAGAACTTGATGGAGAAATGGGCGATGCTCAAGTAGGTCTTCAAGCAAGAATGATGTCAAAGGCTATGAGAAAATTGTCAGGAGCAATGAACCGTTCTGAATGTACAACAATTTTTATCAACCAATTAAGAGAAAAAGTTGGAGTCATGTTTGGTAATCCAGAAACAACACCAGGAGGTAGGGCTTTAAAATTCTATTCATCAGTACGTTTAGATATACGTCGTGGTGAACAGATAAAACAAGGAACGGATATTGTTGGTAATAAAGCAAATATTCGTGTAGTAAAAAATAAAGTTGCTCCACCATTTAAAAAAGTTCAAATTGAAATAGTTTATGGAAAAGGAATTAGTTATTTAGGAGAAGTTATTGATTTAGGTGTTGACTTTGATTTAATTGATAAAAGTGGTTCATGGTATTCTTATAAAGATGAAAGAATTGGCCAAGGACGTGAAGCAGTTCGCGCCTTCTTAGAAGAAAATCCTAAGATTCAAGAAGAAATTGCAAGCGATATCAGAGAGAAAATATTACCAGAGAAAGAATGATAGATCTATCATTCTTTTTTTCTTGTGAAATTTGTGAAAATCAAGTATAATAAAGTCGTTAGGTAACTATTTTAAATTAATTATAGGAAAGAGGAGTATATAGATGGAAAAATATCTATCATATTCCATCTTTACCGGTTTAACAGTATTTCTTGTAATGATTATTGCGATGGTCATTATCAATAAATTAAGATTAAATAGCGCAAGTAAACGCGCAAACTCAATAATTAACGAAGCTAAGGAAAAGGCAGAAACAACAGTACGTCAAGCATTACTAGAAGCAAAAACAGAAGCGTATGAAATGAAGTTGAATGCTGAACGTGAACTTAAAGAAAAACATAAAGAACTACAAGAGTCTGAATCTCGACTAGACCGTCGTGAAGAAAACTTGAATTTAAGAGACGCCAATCTTGTATCAAAAGATAATGAAATGTTGAAAAAGCAACGTGAATTAGAGTCAAAATCAAAACAACTGGAAAAGATGGAGCTCGAGTTGGAGAAACGTACTGAAGTACAAGTCCATGAACTTGAGAGAATTGCATCGATGCCACAGGAAGAAGCAAAAGAAGAATTATTTGCAATTGTGGAAAGAGAAATGGAAATGGAAGTTTTAACTTACATTCGTGAACAAGAAGATCTCGCACATGAAAGAGCTGAAGACATCGCAAGAAATATTATCTCTTTAGCAATATCAAGATATGCTCAAGAAGAAGCATCTCAAAGAACTTCTACAGTAGTAACATTACCAAATGAAGATATGAAGGGTAGAATTATTGGTCGTGAAGGGCGTAATATTCGTGCTTTTGAACAAGCAACAGGAGTTGATCTCATTATTGATGATACTCCTGAAGTCATTACTTTGTCTTGTTTTAATCCAGTAAGAAGAGAAATTGCTCGCTTAGCATTAGAAACACTTATCACGGATGGTCGTATTCAACCAGGTAAGATTGAAGATGCTGTAAGTAAAGCAGAAAAGGATCTACATCAAGAAGTTCAAAAAGTTGGTCAAGATACCTTGTTTGACATGGGCTTAAGTAAGATGAATAAGGAATTGGTTAACATCTTAGGACGATTAAAATATCGTTATTCCTATGGTCAAAATGTATTGCAACATTCAATTGAAGTTGCACACTTAGCTGGGATGATGGCTGCGGAATTGGGTCTAAATCAACGACTAGCTAAAAGAGCAGGTTTATTACATGATATTGGTAAAGCAGTAGATTTCGAAATGGAAGGAACACACGTCGAATTAGGTGTGCGTCTTGCTAAGAAATATGGTGAACATCCAGTAGTAATTAATGCAATTGCTTCTCATCATGGTGATACAGAAGCAACATCAGCTATTGCTGTACTTGTTGCAGCTGCAGATACATTATCCGCCGCAAGACCAGGAGCTCGTTTTGAAAGCTTTGAATCATATATTCAAAGACTTGAAGAACTTGAAGCCATGGCTGTAAGCAGAGAAGGTGTTCAACAAGCATTCGCAATTTCAGCAGGTCGTGAACTGCGTGTGATGGTTGTGCCAAATAAGATGAGTGATTTAGAAACTGTGAAATTAGCACGTGACATCAAGGATGATATTGAAAAAGAATTAACATATCCTGGTCAAATCAAAGTCACAGTCATTAGAGAACTTAGACATGTGGAGTTAGCAAAGTAAATGAAAATTTTATTTATAGGTGATATAGTAGGTAAAAGTGGTCGGCAGATTGTAGCTGACCATTTACCACTATTAAGAGAAGAACATAATATAGATTTTGTAATTGCTAATGGCGAAAATTCCGCCCATGGAAAAGGTATTACAAAAAGAATTTATCGTTTTTTTATGGAACAGGGTGTAGATTGTATTACAATGGGAAATCATAGTTTTGCTAAAAGCGAAATCATTGATGACTATGAAGAATGTCCTAATCTTTTAATTCCTGCTAACATAGAACCTCTTGATTTTGGTAATTATTATAAAGTATATGAAGTAAAAGATCGCAAAATTTGTGTGGTAAATCTTTACGGAGAAGCATTTATGAATAATGTAGGCGACAGACCTTTTCCATATATGGATAAAGTATTAGAGTCTGTTAATGCTGATTATTTCTTTGTGGACTTTCATGCTGAATCAACAAGCGAAAAGATTTTCTTTGCAAAGATGTATCAAACACAAATTGATGCAGTCGTCGGAACCCATACTCATGTTCAAACAGCTGATGAACAATTAATCGGTCAGTGTGCATATATTACAGATGTTGGAATGTGTGGACCTAAAGATGGGGTAATTGGTAGAGACTTCGAAGAATTATACGAAAATGTTATTAATGAGCAAAGAACTCATTATAAATTAGCAAGTGGGATGGCGATGTTTAATGCTGTGATTATCGAGATTGATGATCAAAGTATGAAAAGCAAAGGCATTCAAAGACTTGCTTGGTAAAAATGCTTAAAAACCAAGCAAACCTTGGTTTTTTTAATTAAAAAGGAGTAAATATGGATTTAATTAAATTTTATGCTCTTGGTGGTTTAGATGAAGATGGACGTAATATGTCCGTCATTGAAATCAACGATGAGCTTTATATTGTAGATGTAGGGTTAAAATACCCGGAAAATGAAACCTTAGGGGTAGAATCTTTAATCCCGGACTTTTCTCATATTATTGAGAACAAAGATCGTGTTAAAGCAATTTTTATCACACATGGTCATGATGATGTGATGGGGGCACTTCCTTACTTAATGAAGGAAATCGATGCACCAATTTATACAAGTCCACTCATTGCTTTAATGATTCAAGACTTACTAAAAGAACACAAAGTAAAAAATAAAAAAATATTTAGAATCAAGAAAAACGGGCGATTCAAAGTTCAAGCAAGAAATTGTATAGCATTTGGATTAACTCATTCAATTCCTGATTCAATTGGAATTGCAATCGAAACTGATCAAGGATATATTGTTCATTCAAGTGAATTCATTATGGATTTCAATGTACCATCAGAAGCTTTCGCTATGGATTTATCGAATATTTCTGAAATAGGGAAGAAAGGTGTTTTCCTTCTAACCTCTGAATCTGTTTCGGCCAAAAGAGAAGGATTTACTTCGCCACATCACCGAATTGACCAAAGAATAGAAGGGGTATTCGAAGATACTGAAGATCGTATTATTGTTACATTATATGAACAAAATATTTATCGTTTAATTGAAGTGATCCAAATGGCTCATAAATTTAAACGTAGACTTTATATTTATGGCGAAAAACAGAGAAAATTGCTTCGTCATTTAGAAGAATTAAACTACTATAAACTTCCTAAAGGAATGGAAATTTCACCTAAAGAATTTTCAAATGATATGAAAAATGTTGTTATCATTGTTTCTGATGTAGGTCCAGATGTCTTTAAAAAGATGGGTAGAATCGCAATGGGTGAAGATCAAATAATCGAAATAGATGAAAGTGATCATGTTATTGTTGCTTCACCACAGGTTCCAGGAACAGAAAGTTTAGCCAGTGAAATGACCAATGAGTTATTTAAAGACGGAGTAAGCATCACAAGCATGAGTTCAAAAGATGTTCTATCAATGCATGCTTCTATTGAAGATTTGAAGATGATGATTGCTTTACTTAAACCAAAATATTATGTCCCAGTTAAGGGAGAGTTTCAAAATCTCACAGCAAATGCTGATTTAGCCTTTGATATGGGAATTCCTGCAACTAATATCGTGGTTTTAGATAATGGACAAGTTGCGAAATTTGTTGATGGGCGCTTAAAATCAACCTCGGAAACAATTCCTTTAGAAACTGTCTTGATTGATGGTAAAGAACACCTTGATGTTTCAGGTTTAGTATTACGAGATCGTAAAATTCTAGGAACAGATGGAGCCATAACAGTTGGTGTGGTCATTGATCAAAGAACTAAAAAAGTTATTGGAGGTCCTGATGTGCAATCAAGAGGAGTTGTCTACCTTAAAGATGCAAGAGATCTCATGAACGAAGCAGGTAAGATACTTGTAAGTACAATTGAAAAGAATGTTAAAGACAATAAGTACGAACATATCGATACAAGAAATGAAGCAAGAGATAAAATTTCAAAATATATCTTTAAAGAAACAGGTAAAAGACCGATGATTATGCCGGTAATCATTGAATTAAGAGTATAGGGGGATTCAGATGGCTAAGAAGAACGAACTTCAACCTGAAGTACTTCGCTTTATATCAATTCTACTTATCATTGGTTTAACAATCATAAGTATGGGTCGATTTGGCGCTTTAGGACAAGTTTTAAATAATTTCATTCGCTTTCTTTTTGGCGAATTTCCATTCATTTATGAAGGGATTATTTTAATCATTTCTTTAATTGCTCTTATTAAGCCGGCAATTTTCAAACAAGAGTTTCATGTTTATGCTAGCTTGACTTTAATCTTTCTGGCTTTTGTTCTTGCTATGAGTTTAAATGCTAATTATAAAGGCGTAGGAATGTCTGTTGTAACTCAATTTCTAAATGATGCGAAGTTAATACTGAGTAATTCTGAAATTTTTGCATATTCAGGATTATTGGGAGCAGCTCTGTATGGCTTTTTCTCGTTTTTAATTGGAAAAGAAGGCGTAATTATACTTATTGTTTTGTTTCTTCTCATTGCTTTAGCAATGACTATCTCTCCTAAGAAAATCAAAGAATTCAAAGAAAATAGAGATAAGAAAAAAGAAGAAAGAAAATTAAAACGACAAGAGAAAGAAGCGGCAAAAGTAGTCAAAACGAAAAAAGAGAAAACTAAGAAACTTGAAAAGAAAGAAGAATCACCAGCTAAACCACAAGAGGCAAGGGCTTCTTTCATTACTATGGATGAAGCGATTAACAAACAATGTTCACAAGAAGTCAAAGTCAAACAAATCCAAGCCAATTTAGGTGATGGTGATTATGCACTTCCTTCATTAGAACTCTTGGATGATGTGAAAACTTCATCAAGCAGTAAAAACACAAATAAAAAAAGTGCTAAAGAAAAAGGGGATCGACTGTTGGAGGTTTTAGAACAGTTTGGTATTGATGCAACAATTGAACAAATTCATATTGGTCCAGCTGTTACAAAATTTGAATTAATCCCTGATTCTAATGTTAAAATAAGTAAGATTTCTTCTATTCAAGACAATTTAATGATGGAGCTTGCTGTTAAAACATTAAGAATTGAAGCACCAATCCCTGGAAAAAGAGCTGTTGGGATTGAAATTCCAAACGTTGAAATGATTCCTGTACGAATGAAAGAAATTATCGATTCAAGTCCAGGTTTCTTTGCAAGTGATAATATTGATGTTGTTCTTGGAAAGAACTTAATGGGAAAACCGATTCTTGCTTCAATCAATAAGATGCCTCACTTATTAGTTGCTGGAGCAACTGGTAGTGGTAAATCTGTATGTATGAACAGTATCATTACTTCCTTGCTATTAAGTAAAACGCCTGATGAATTGAAATTAATTTTAATCGATCCGAAGAAAGTTGAGTTTACGCCTTATACCAATATACCGCATTTGTATAGCCCAGTAATTTCTGATCCTCAAGAAGCAAGTATGGCACTTAAAGTCTTGGTTGATCTAATGGAAAATCGTTATGAAGACTTTGCAGAAGTGGGCGTTAGAAACATTCAAAGCTATAATGACTATGTTAAACGCAGCAAGAAAAAAGATTTAGAACCAATGCCTTGGATTGTTGTTATTATTGATGAACTCGCTGATTTAATGTCAGTTGCTGGTAAAGATGTTGAAGTTAGCATTCAAAGAATTACCCAATTAGCTCGTGCTGCGGGAATTCATTTGATTGTTGCTACACAAAGACCATCAGTTGATGTTGTTACTGGAGTTATTAAAGCGAATATCCCATCTAGAATTGCCTTCGCTGTTTCCTCAGCAGTTGATTCTCGTACAATATTAGATGTCTCAGGTGCTGAGAAATTACTTGGTTATGGAGACATGCTTTATATTCCAATGGGTGAACCAACAGCAACTCGTGTTCAAGGTGCATATGTTAGCGATCAAGAAGTTCAAAGAATCACTGATGCAGTAAGTAAGAACAAGAAACCTCATTATCATGATGCATTTGTTAATTTAGAAAATGAAGAAGGTTCCTCTGTATTGGTGGGGGTTATGTCTGATCCAATGTACGAAGAGGCTTTGGAATTTGTGGTCAGTCATGGTAAAGCATCAACGTCTCTACTACAAAGACGTCTTGCTATTGGTTATAACAGAGCGGCAAGAATTATTGATGCCATGGAAGAAAATGGTGTAATCGGGCCTGCTCGAGGTAGTAAACCTCGCGAGGTTTTAATGAAAGAATCTGATCTACAAAATAAAGATTAATTTAATCTTGACATAATAATAAACCAAGTTATAATAAATGAAAGCGATGAAAAGGAAAGTAAATTCATGAAAGTTTTACAGAGAACTCTGAAAATGGTGAGACAGAGCAAATGCTAGTGAATTGAAAATGGCCTTGGAGCAGTATAGGTGAGATGTAATATTTAGCTTATACCGGGTACGCCCGTTACAGTGTTAGAGTATGATAGTACTCGATAAGGTTATTTATCGTGAGGTAAATAATAAATTAAGGTGGTAACATGAGCACGCTCATCCTTAGGGAGGGCGTGCTTTTTATGTACTTATATAGAAAGAAGGAGGAACAGAAGATGAAAAAAATACTTTCGATAGTACTAGTTTTATTTGTTTTAACCGCTTGTTCAGGTAAAGAGGAGGATGACAAGACAATTAGAATCGCTGCGACGGCTTTACCACATGCAGAAATTTTAAAACAAATTGAAAAGCCTCTGGCTGATCAAGGATATACTTTAGATCTTAATATTGTTGATGATTACAAAATACCTAATACACTTTTGGATGATGGGAATATTGATGCAAACTATTTCCAACATATTCCATATCTAGAGGAATACAATAAACAAGCTAAATCAGATCTTCAATGGGTATTGAAAGTTCATTATGAACCAATCGCTATTTATGCAGGTAAAAAGAAAAACCTTGAGGAAGTATCCCAAAATGATACAGTATTGGTTCCAGATGATCCAACCAATCTTCCTAGAGCTTTAGCACTTTTAGAAGATTTGGGGTGGATTGAATTAAGTGGAGAAAAGAAAAGGTTGAAAGATATTTCTTCAAACAAGTATGATTTAGAAATAAAAGAAATTCAAGCCGATAATATTGCTCCATTGATAGAAGATGGCGAGTATGCAATCATTAATGGTAACTATGCACTTGCAGCAGGTATTACTGATAGAGGTTTACAAGCTGAATCAATTTCTGATGAAAAAATCGGGGAAATTGTTAATGTTATAGCTGTTCAAAAAGAGCATGAAAATTCTGACAAAACAAAAGCTATATTGAAAGCTTTTGAAGATGAAGCGGTTAAAGATTTTGTTAAAAATAAATATGCACCATCTGTTATTTCAGCTTTAGACTAGGAATATAAGACTTCTTTTCTTACTTAGTTTAAGAAGGGAGGTTAACGATGGGCTCAAGTATCCTTACATACTTAATTATCGGTGCAGGAGTTGTAACTGTATATAGACTTCTAACTTCTAAATCAGGAAGTATCCAATTTAGAGGTTTACGGGCTTCATGGTCTCGATAATTGAAAATCAAAGATATACCTAAAGAGGCGCGTCCTAGAGAAAAAGCACTTGCTTATGGTATCGATAGTTTATCAGACCAAGAATTGCTTGCACTATTAATTAGAACTGGGACAAGACAGGATTCAGCTCTTGTCTTGTCTGAAAAAGTTTTAAATCTCAGTGGTGGTCTACAAGGATTAATGCAAATTCATCCAAGCCAACTTATGCGAATTTCTGGTATAAAAGAAGCTAAGGCTCTAGAGATTATGACAATTGTTGAGATTTCCAAAAGAATCTCTCGTTATGAGAGAACCGATGTTTATTCCATCGAAGAACCAAGTTCAATTATTAAGTGGTTGAATACAGAAATTGGTTATGAAAACCAAGAACATTTCATGGCAATTTATCTGAACCATCAGTTAAAAATACTAGGACATCAAATCTTATTTAAAGGAACTGTTGATAAAAGTATGGTACATCCTCGAGATTTGTTTAGAGAAGCCATGAAATTAAATTCATCGCGAATAATTTTAGTTCACAATCATCCAGGAAAAACACTAAAAGCAAGTAAGGCTGACCTAGAAACAACAAGGGCTCTAGTTGCAGCATCACGTCTCTTAGGGATTGAGATTCTTGATCATATAATTGTGAGTTATGGTTCTCATACATCAATCCGTTTACATCATGCAAATGTTTTCGAAGAATAAGGTTAATCCTTATTCTTTTATTTGTATCTTGCTTGATTTATTCGTATAATATAGAAGGTGATAAAATGAAACAAAAAAGCAAACTGCAGAAGTTTTTATCAACAGTCTTGATAATAGCGATTATCTCAGTTTTAGGCATGGGCGTTATTAAAAAGACTAACTATTATGAAAGTGCAGATCGAAACTTTTTTAGTTTTATTTCTATGCTTAGATATGGTCTTGTTGACTATCCTGTAGAAACGGTTAGTAAATTTACAAAGGATGCTGCAACCATGTGGGATGTTCGATATGAAAATGATATGTTACGCCGTGAATTAGAGTCAGCGAATCATTGGAAAACTCGCATCCAAGATCTTGAAGAAGAACTAGAAGAATTGAAGGAACTCAATAAACTTGAAAGTTTATATTCCGACTACACATTGATCAATGCGAAAGTTCAAGCAAGAAGTTTGGAAAAATGGGATCAGGTTATTACTTTAGATGTTGGAAGTCAACAAGGAGTTGAAATTGGTGATGGTGTTATCACTAACAAAGGTCTTGTTGGTAGAGTAATTGAAGTTCAAAAAGAAAATTCTTTGGTATCTTTAATTACTGCTAATAATGAGTTTAGTCAAGTAGCTGCTAAAATTCAGGTAAATGATAAAAGTTCTGTTCCAGGTATTTTAAGTAAATACGATTCAAGTAATAATCAATTTACAGTTAAGCTATTAGAGTCAAAAAGTACCATTACTGAAGGTATGTTGGTCAGCACTTCAGGACAAGGTGGAGTTTATCCAAGTGGATTATATATTGGTGAAGTTAAATCGATAAAAAAAGTTGCGGATAGTGTTGGAGTTATTGTTTATGTTGAATCTGACATTAGTTTCCATAATCTTCGTTATGTTTCGGTGGTGAAAACTCCATGAGATATATTCGCTTAATGCATTTTATCTTTATCGCAAGTCTTTTACTTTTAGACACCTTTATTTCAGGAATCTTTAATAGTATTGGTTTTAAACAAATATTTTTTGTAAGTAATTTAGCCTTTTTAGGAATTGTCTTGTTAATTCAAAATGACAGTAGAAAAGAAAGTATATTAAAAGCAATTCTTCTTTCTTTTTGGATGGATTTAAATCATGTCAATTCATTTCCAGTATTCTTTGTATCATACACAATCACAATTTTAATTATGAGATTATGGCAACGTCAGATAAGTGGTACGTATTTAGAGTTTTCTGTGATAGCTGTGGTTGCATTGTTTATTAAAGAAAGTTTAACGTTTTTACTTTTATTACAAACACAAAATATTGATATTACATACTTAGCGTTTATATCCAATAGAATGTTTTGGGTGATTATCTTTAACACTA
>CAZRNT010000025.1:0-12312 GCA_964601525.1 uncultured Erysipelothrix sp. | reverse complement strand
GAATTGAGTCCTGTGCAATACAGAAATCAATCCTTATCCCCTAATTAAAGCGTCCAACTTAATGGGTTCACTTCAGTTTATTGATCTTTTCTAATATTCGTGCGGTCTTTGGATAGAATGTGATATTATTAATGTAAGGTGAACATATGAGAAAAATAAAACAAGCAAAATACGAACAAATTGCGCTAGATATTGCAGCACGAATTGCTCGCGAAGATTTAAAAGAGGGTGAAAGAATTTCAGGTCGTTCAATTTTATCCAGTGAATATGCTGTTTCTCCTGAAACAATTCGTCGTTCTCTTAATTTGTTATCAGAGCATGACTGTGTTAAAGTTATCAATAATTATGGTGTGGTAATTTGTAAAAAGGAAAATGCCATTAAGTATTTAGAGAAAATGTCCTCAGTGAATGATGTAAGTGAAATGAAACATCGTTTAAATGTTCTAATGGAGAAAAGAAGTGAAATTGATTTAGAAATAAATCAATTAGTTAATGAAATTGTTGATATGAGCAGCACCTTAACTTTTTCTGATCCATTAAAAAGATTTGAGTTCTCATTAGATCATGAATCAAGTCTTATTGGTAAGACGATTAGTAGTGCTTCATTTTATCAAAAAACAAAGATGACAATAATCGCTATAAATCGTCAAGGTAAAATGATCCTATCACCAGGTCCAGATGCTAATTTTGAAAAAGGTGATGTCTTAATAGTGGTTGGCCATCCACAAGATGTCAATCGAGTAGAAAGACTTGTCCACAGTGCATAGCTATGGTAAAATGGAATTAATATCGTAATTAAGGATATGTTTATAAAGGAAAGTTTCAAAGAGAGAAGTTGTGTGGTGAAAAACTTCAGCTTAAATTTATAAATGCTCCCTTAATGATGAGCACTTGCTCCGTAGAGTTTGCGTTAAAAACTAATGAGGTGTATGCATTGCATAAATCAGGATGGTACCGCGTGAAAACGTTCCTGGAGGGAATGTTTTTTTTATGTTCAAAAGGAGAGAATTATGGTAAAAACAAGTAAAGAAGTAAGACAAATGTTTTTTGATTTCTTTGTTTCAAAACAACATCAAATCGAACCAGGGGCAGCTTTAGTTCCTCATAACGATGATACGTTATTATGGATAAATTCAGGAGTTGCTGCATTAAAAAAATACTTTGATGGTAGTGTAAAACCAAGTAATCCAAGAATTGTAAATATACAAAAGTCAATCAGAACGAATGATATTGAAAATGTTGGAAAGACTGCTCGTCATCATACTTTTTTTGAGATGATGGGAAACTTCTCTATTGGTGATTACTTTAAGGAAGAAGCCATTGACTTTGCTTACGAATTCCTATTTTCAAAAGAATATATTGGTTTTGATGTAAATAAGGCTTATTTTTCAGTGCATCCAGATGATGAAACTGCTTATAAGATTTGGCATGAAAAACATAATATTCCTGCCAATAGAATTCTTAAAACAGAAGATAACTTTTGGCAAATAGGAGATGGTCCATGTGGCCCTAATACAGAAATATTCATAGACCGTGGTCCGAAATATGATCCAGATGGAATAGGTGAGAAACTATTCTTTGAGGATATTGAAAACGATCGCTATGTAGAGATTTGGAATATAGTATTTTCGCAATTCGATGGTAAAGAAGGTCAAGATATCCATACGTTCAAAGAACTTCCTCAGAAAAATATTGATACGGGAATGGGTTTTGAACGCTTAATGGCTTTGGTTCAAGATGTAGAGACAAACTTTGATACTGACTTATTTATGCCAATCATTAATGAAATTGCTAAGAAAACAGATATTAAATATGAAGACAATAAGATGGCTTATCGCGTAATAGCTGATCATATTCGTACCTTGGTATTCGCCTTGTCAGATGGTGCTTTATTTGCGAATGAAGGCCGAGGCTATGTGCTTAGAAGGGTTTTAAGAAGAGCTGTACGTTTTGGTAGACAAATTAATATCAATGATGCTTTCATGCATGACTTAGTGGATGTTGTTATTGAGAATATGGAAGATGTTTATCCTAATTTAAGAGAAAAAGATGAGCTTATTAAATCATTGATTTTAGCTGAAGAAGAACGATTCTCCAAGACTTTAGATGCTGGTGAAAAATTATTAGTGTCTGCGATTGAAAATGCTAAAGATAATCTTATTGATGGAAAAACTGCATTTAAGCTCTATGACACTTATGGTTTCCCAGTTGAATTGAGTCAAGAAATTGCGGCAGATCAAGGAGTCAATATTGATTTAGATGGATTTAAGCAAGAAATGGAATTACAAAGAAAAAGAGCTCGTTCTGCAAGACAAAGTAATGAATCAATGTCTTCACAAAATGAGGCTTTAATGAACTTCAAAGAAGAAAGTCATTTTAATTACGAAGTGAATGAATTAGAATCTAAGATAATTGGCGTATTCCAAAATGGAAACTTGAGCGAAAGTCTTAGTGGTGAAGGAATGCTTATTGTCCAAGAAACACCATTCTATGCTGAAAGTGGTGGACAAGTTGCAGATAGTGGTATAATAGTAGGTGAAAAGGGTAGAGCTGAGGTCTTGAATGTAAGTAAAGGTCCTAACGGTCAAAACATTCATCATGTAAAGGTTGAAGGGATCTTAGCAAGGGATGAAATTGTAAGCTTGAAGATTGATGAGCACAAGAGAAATCTAATTCGTAAGAATCACTCATCAGTTCATTTGCTTCAATCAATCCTAAGAGAGAAATTAGGCGATCATGTTGAACAAGCAGGATCTTATGTTGATCAAGATTATTTAAGATTTGACTTCAGCCATTTTGAGTCTTTAAATCAATCTTTCCTTAATGAAATTGAATTGGAATTAAATCAGTGGATTGCTAATTCAGTACCTGTAGAAACGATTCTTACCGATTTAGACAGTGCCAAAGAAATGGGGGCTTTAGCTTTCTTTTCCGAAAACTATGCTGATGAAGTGAGACTTGTTAAAATGGGGGATTACTCGATGGAACTTTGTGGAGGAACCCATGTTAAGAATCTATCTGAAATAGGATTAATTAAGATTCTTAAAGAAGAAAGTGTTGGTTCTGGTATTCGTCGTATTACTGCATGTTCAAGTATAAGTGCTTTTAAGAACCTAAAGGCAAGTGAGACAGTATTAGCTGAAATTAGAAGTCAATATAAAATTCCAGTTCAAAAAACTGTTCAAGATAAAATAGCTGAGATGGCTATAGAAATTGAAAGTTTAAAACAGGAAAAAGAAAGACTCTTACAAGAAGCTTTGAAATTCGAGGTCTTGCAATATAAAGAGAATGTAAAGATTAACGAAGAAAATCTTAGAGTCTTGTGGATTGAAAAAGATGATGAAGATATGAAAAACCTCAAGAGTCTTGCAGATAACTTAGTTTTGGAAGAGGATATTATTGCTATAATTAATAAGAAGTCCAATAGTTTAAATATTATGGTTCGTCTATCTAAAGAAGCAATTCAAAAAGGATACAAAGCAGGGGACATAGCTAAAGAACTTGCTGTGATAACTGGTGGAAATGGCGGAGGCCGTCCTGATTTTGCTCAAGCAGGCGGTAAGGACTTAAATAAAATAGCAGATGCTAGGGACAATTTTTCAAAGAAAACTAAGATTGCCCTTTAAATAAATAGATATATAAGATAAAATGAAGTCAAAGGATGTGATATAAATGCCAAAAAGAAAATTTACCGAAACCATGGCTTATGATTCCGAAACAGTCAGACAAGATCGTATTAAAGAAATATTAGAGGATGTAAACAACGCCTTAAATGAGCGTGGTTATCGTTCTGTGAGTCAGATCACTGGATACTTGATATCCAATGACCCTGCTTATATTTCTTCTCATAAGAATGCTCGTGTAACCATTCAAGAGGTTGAGCGTTATGAAATTATAGAAGAATTAGTTCGCTTCTACTTGGAAAATAAAGAATGATTTCAAAAAGTATCGGTTTAGATTTAGGCTCTAAAACATGTGGAGTTGCTATTTCGGATGGATTGGGCATGTACGCTCATCCACTCACAACTCTCAAGTTTGATGGGAATTTAGATGAGCTCATTGCACCTCTTACAGAAATCATCAAGAAGGAAAAAATTAAAGCAATCGCTTTAGGTGATCCTAAGATGATGAATAATGATATTGGTGAAAGAGCACAGATTTCTAGAGAGTTTAAATCAATTTTAGAAGAGCAGTTTGGTCTTGAAGTTTATTTAATCGATGAGAGACTAACAAGTATGGCTGCGAATAAGCAATTAATATCACAAGATGTATCACGTAAAAAAAGAAAACAAGTTATAGATCAATTAGCTGCTGTTCATATATTACAGACGTTTTTGGATCAAAGAAGTTTTATGGAGGCAAATTAAAAATGGAAGAAAACCAATTAGTAGTAATTAACGATGATGGAACAGAAATCGTCATGGAAATTTTATTCACATTCGATAACGAGGAATACGATAAGCAATATGTTTTATATGTAGATCCAAACGATGAATCAGGTCAAGTCTTTGTGTCAAGTTATACAGATGAGGGTGAACTGTTTAATATCGAAGAAGAAAAAGAATGGGAAATGATTGAAGAAGTATTCCAAGCATTCGTTCTAAAACATGAAGAAAATACACATTAAATTAATTAGTGCAATGGCAGTGTCTTTGACTCTGCTGTTTGCACTCTATTTTTATCAAGTATCAAGTGTTAGCAAGAGCAGCGAACCTGTTCTTTTTGAAGTGAGTGAAAATGAAGTAGGATTAAATATGGTTATCGATAAATTGGCCAATGAAAAAATAATTCGTTCGGCACCATTTACAAAGCTTCAAGCAAAGATTCATTCGCTATCCAGGGTTTACACAGGAAAGTTTGAATTGGATAAATCATGGAGTTCAAAAGAAATATTATTGGCACTTGATGATCCAACGTTTGTGAATGAAGATATAACAGTTCAGTTAAAGGAAGGTTATTGGGCGAAAGATATGGCTTCTAAACTTGAAGGAGTTAACGGCTATAAAGCTCAAGATTATCTAGATCTATGGAATGATCGAACTTTTGTGAAGTCCATGATCGAAAAATATGAATTCTTACCGAAAGAAATCTTAGAATTAAAAGATGTAAATGTTTTATTGGAAGGTTATTTATATCCTGATACTTATCTAATTAATCCTAAAGATACTAAAGAAGAAGTAACAGAAATGATTTTAAATAATGCCGCAGCAAAATATAAAACAGTGGAAAAACTCATCAATGAAAGTGAAATGTCAATGATGGATATTTATACATTAGCTTCAATTGTTGAGTATGAGGCATCTGGAGAAACAGATATGAAAAAAGTGGCCGGAGTCTTCATGAATCGATTAGCAATCGATATGCCATTACAATCTAGTGTAACGATTTGTTATTCACTTTATGAATTTGAGACTTGGGAAGAGTGTGAAAGTGCAAAGAATAATCAGATTGATTCACCTTACAATACTTATATCCATAAAGGATTGCCACCAGGTCCAATTCTGAATCCGTCCGTAGCGGCTTTAAAGGCTACATTAGAATACGATGAGAATGATTATTTATTCTTTATTGCAGATGTTCACAATAAAGAAGATGGTAAAGTTCATTACCAAAAAACATATGAGGAACATGAAAAAGTTAGAAAAAGATTATTAGGATACTAAGCAGGAGGGAAAGTATGAAACCTATTGTTATTGGAATTGCTGGAGGAAGTGCTTCAGGGAAAACAAGCATTGCGAAAAAATTAAAAGAACACTTTAGTGTTACTAAGCACGTTGTTATCATTAGAATGGATGATTATTATAAAGATCAAAGTTCCATTCCAATGGAAGAAAGACTTGAAACAAACTATGATCACCCTTTTGCTTTTGATATGGATTTATTGGTGAGTGATGTTAGAGATTTAAAAGATGGAAAATCAATTGATAAACCAGTCTATGATTTCATGAATCATACCCGTAGCGATTATCGTGAACATATTGAGTGTTCAGATGTTATTGTCATCGAAGGCTTAATGACTCTAGATAACGAAAAGCTAAGAGAACTTTTAGATATTAAAGTATTTGTTGATGCACCAGCAGACATCCGATTCATTCGTCGATTGATTCGTGATGTAAATAAACGTGGTCGTAGTTTGGACCATGTAATTGATCAATATATTAGTACAGTACGTGTGATGCACGAACAATTTGTTGAACCATCAAAACGTCATGCAGATATTATTATTCCAGAAGGAGCTCATAATACAGTTGCAATTGACCTTTTAACAACCAAAATCAGTAGCATCATAAGCGCTAGCATGGTATAATACCATTTCAAGGAGTGATAGTATGAGCGATAAAATGTATGTAACGGAGCAAGGTTTAGCCGATTTACAAAAAGAATTACGTCATTTAATTGAAGTTGAACGTCCTGACGTTATCGAAGATTTAAAGGCTGCAAGAGCCCAAGGTGACTTGTCAGAAAACGCCGACTACGATTCAGCAAGAGATCGTCAAGCTCGTGTTGAAGCACGAATCCGTGATCTTGAAGCTACTCTAGCAAACATTGAAATTATTGATGAAACAAACAATAAAGGTCATAAGAAAGTTGCTTTAGGAGCAAGTGTAAAAATTCTTGACTATGGTATAAATGAAGAAGAAACCTTCACCATTGTCGGTTCAGTTGAAGCAGATCCAGAAAGTGGAAAACTATCCAACGTTTCACCATTGGCTCAAGCAATGCTTGATGCAGTTGTTGGTGATGTTGTGAAAGTAGATGTTGATGAACCATACGAAGTAAAAATCTTAGAAATCAAATAATTTAGGGACTTGAGCATTTAAACACTATTTATAAATGGTGATTCAATGCGGCAAGTCTTTTTATTTGTTCTTTTTTCTATTTTGTTTATCTTTCTCTTTTTATTAGACAGTAAATACAAAGCAATTCCTAAAATTAAAGATAAAATTAAAGTGCAAATCATCTATCATAATAAAAACTATGATTTGAGTCTTGAACCCTACACAAGTTTAGATGAGGCTTTAAAACAAATTGATTTAAAGGATGATGTTTTAGAATCAGCAATTAATCGTAATATGATTTTAAGTCATCGTGATGTAATTAATATTCCAATACGCAGTGAAGAATCATGTATTTCAATTAATTATGCCAATCTTGACGAACTTACAAAAGTTAATGGACTTGGTCCTAAGACTGCTCAATCTATCATTGATTATCGTGATGAGTTTGGTTTGTTTAAAAAATTAGAAGATTTATTAGAAGTAAAAGGTATTGGTGAGAAAAAGTTAGAAAAGATGCGCGATAGTTTATGTTTATAATCTATGGACTGCTCGTCTTTTTTTTATTTGAATCTAAAGTCTTATCTTTGCTGCTTCTATCTTTATATATTTATATATGTAAAGACAAAAGAAATAAGCTCGAACTTATTTTACTCCTCTCACTAGTTGTACTGATAAGTCTTAGTCACTCATATCAGCCACAATCTCATAACTATAGTGCAAGGGTCGTTGGCATCAATGATTACTCTTATACTGTTCAAGGCTTTGCTTATAAAGCTCGAATTAAAAAAGATGAAGATTTAAGATTAGGCGATAAAATAAAATTTACTGCAATAAAAAATAAAGATGTAGCTAGCAACTACAATCGAAATCTAGGACTTTTAGAAAAAGTAGAAATTCTAAGTAAAACTGAAAAATTTAGTATCAAAAGGTTTATAAATGAAAACTTTCCAGAACAATATGAACTTCTCTACAAGGGAGAATATGAAAGTATAACAGACTCATTAGGGTTACAAATTTTAGGTCTTTTTACTTTGTACAAATTAATAATGGAACGTTTGTTTTCTAAAGCTTATTTTAAATATTCACTCTTATATCTACTGTCTTGTCTTTTCTCTAGAAATTTTATGTGGTGGAAAACTTTATTTAAAGAACTAGGTTTCTCCAAAAATGTACAGATTGTTTTATTATTATTTGTATTCCCTGATGCCATCAAAAGTCCAAGTTTCATTTATTCCTATTCACTTTATCTTATTTCTTCCTTCAATAATAAAAATGAAGAGCAATTGAATCCTAAATTGCTCTTTGGCCAATTCAGTCTGTATTTTTTTAATGAATGGAATATTCTGCAATCAATCTATTACCCTTACTTGAAATATGTATCAGCATTAAAGGTAATATTTATTTTATTATCCACTTGTATTCCAAGTAGTATGAGATTGTCAAAGAGTTTATATCAATTGATAAGTCAATACAATTCCTCTTCCATATATCGCTTGATGACTGTTAGAGGTAATTATCCTTTTTTATTTTTTCTATTTATAATTTTGCTTCGTAATCGTAAAGAACATTTAGTATTTTTTACACTAAGTTTAATCTTTGTAATCTATCCACCATACGCTAGAGTTAGCTATGTTGATGTTGGACAAGGTGATGCTAGTATTGTTTCTTTACCCTTCAACCGAAAGCACTATTTAATTGATACAGGACGAAAGTTTGCTTACCCTCAGTTGAAAAAGAATCTGAAACATCATGGTATTTTTGCTTTGGATTATTTAATTTTAAGTCATGATGATTTAGATCATGTGGAAAATAAAGAAAGAATCATCAGTGATTTTCAGGTTAAAAATATAGTAGATAAAAAAACACAAAAAGTTCAATTTGCTCAACAGCATTTAGTAGACTATGAATTTGCTGATGAGAATGAAAATAGCCTCATTCTTTCTTTCTCAATCCATGGTAATAATTACTTGTTTTTAGGTGATGCTTCTAAGCGCCAGGAAAAACTATTAGTCAAAGAAATCGAAAAGATTAATTTTCTAAAATTAGCACATCATGGTTCAAAAACAAGTTCTTCAGATGAGCTTTTATCTTTAGAAAGCATAAAACTGGGAATTATTAGTTCGGACCCTAGGATTTACAAGCATCCTAGTCCTGAGGTAATGCGTTCTTTATACAATCATTCTATTCTTCCTTTGGAAACCTCAAGGCTTGGCGATATTCGAATTATTTCCTTTCCTTATCTTCAGTATCTTAAGACAAGCCAATCCTATTTTGCTATAATACAAATAGGTGATTAGATGATCGATATCGTAATAGGTACTAATGAATATTTAAATCAAAGTAAAATAGATGAAATACTAAAAGCTTACGAGAGTAAACAAGGTCCGTCTTCCTTAAAAAAGTTTGATACTAATGCAAAGAATTTTTCCATGGATCAAGTTTTAGAAGCGTGCACAACAGTATCTCTTTTTGAGGAACATACATCAGTGGTTTTATATGTTGATAGTTTAAAAAAAGATGATGAAAGTTTACTTTCGGAATTATTAAAACAGAATATTTATGAAGTTAACTTGATTGTTAATTTTATTAAGAAACCGCTGGCATCTTCAGCATTAGGAAAAGTTTTGAAAAATTTAAAAATTCATCAGGTTAAAGCTTTAGCTGAGAAAGATGTGAATGCTTATATCAAGCAGGAAATTAAGAAAAGAAAGATAGATATTGATTCTCAAGCTTTATCATATTTACTTGATAGCTTGGGCAAGTATCCACAAAGACTTGATCAGGAATTAAATAAATTAGAGCTTTATGGTGAAAGCATTAATTTGGAAACTGTTAAACAAATAGTTTCTCCTGCTTTGGAAGATAATATCTTTGCTTTAAGTGATGCTGTATTAAAAAGAGATGTAAATACTGCCTTTGAAGTTTATCATGACTTAATTGAAAATAATGTTGAGCCCTTAGCCTTAATGGGATTGGTCTCAAGTAGTTTTCGAAGAATTTATCAAATCTCAGCTTTGAAAAGTCGATCTTATGTTAATAAAGAATTAGCAGAAGTCTTATCAATGTCAGAAAAACAAGTCTACTTCCTGTCAAGAAATAGACTTAGACCTTATCAAGAAGTCCACAAATTACTGAGTGAACTTTCTACTATTGATCAAGATGTTAAATTAGGTAAAGTGGATCGTTATGTTGCCTTTGAATTATGGCTATATCAAGCGTGTATATAAAAAAAACAAGCATAAATTTATGCTTGTTTTAATTTCTTATGTAAAGAGGCCACATAGGCTTTCTTTCTTCTTACATAATTTTTGTGATGGATGTTTCGGGCCATTGATTTATCAAGTAGTGAATTAGCGTTGTTGAAGAGTTCATCTGCTTTTTCGACATTGTTTTCTTCGACAGCGTATTCTAATTTTCTAATTGAGTTTTTAATCTTCGTTCTTAATTGATTATTTGCAAGCCCGGATTTACGATTTGTTTTAACTCTTTTCATTTGACTTTCAATATTAGGCATTATACCCACCTCCTGTATGCATAGATTATATCATAGCAAGTCTTTAAAGTATAATTACATACTTCTTTATCGGTGTGTTATAATAAACGATAGGATGTGATAATATGCGTGTTATATTTATGGGAACAACTGAATTTTCCAAAGTTATTTTAGAAAGCTTAATTAAAGAAAATTATGAGATTGCTGCTGTGGTAACTCAACCTGATCGTCCTTTTGGAAGGAAGAAGGAATTAAAGGCGCCAATCGTTAAAGAAAAAGCATTAGAAGAAGGAATTTTGGTTTTACAACCTGAAAAAATTAAAGATGCTATTTCGGTAATAAATCAAATTGAAGCAGATTTAATAGTTACTTGTGCTTATGGCCAGATTGTACCGATTGAAATTTTGAATAGGCCTAAATATAAAGCTGTGAATGTTCATGCTTCTTTATTACCTAAGTATCGTGGTGGTGCGCCAATACATTGGTCCATTATTAATGGCGAAAGTAAAACAGGATTAACATTAATGGAAATGGATGCCGGAATGGATTCTGGAAATATTATTAGCAAAAGAGAAGTCAGCATTGAATTAGAAGATACTATGGGAGATGTTGAAAAGAAACTCATGGATATTTCTAAGGATTTGATTTCTGTTGATTTAAAAAAATACTTAAATAATGAAATTAGATCATACGCTCAAGATGAGGACTTAGTAAGTTTTGCCTATACAATTAACAAAAAAGATGAGTACATTGATTTTAATCGAACTGTGGAAGATGTTTATAATCATATAAGAGGTTTAATTCCCTGGCCAGTATCTTATGCCAATATGGATGGTAAACGTGTTAAGTTTCATGAGGCAAAGATGTTTAAATTAAAGCATCAACATCCAATTGGAAAAATTATTGATATAAGTAAAGAGGGAATGGATATTGCTTGCATTGATGGTTATGTAAGAATCAGTGTAATTCAACCATTTGGTAAAGCAAAAATGAATAGTATTGATTTCTATAATGGATTTAGTGAAGAGTGGAAAGGAAAATTATTTAACCAATGAACAATCATAAAAGAACACAAACAATCGTATTTATTGGCATTATGACTGCATTAATTGCTGCAGTGACCGCAATGATTCAAATCCCAATACCAACAGGATATTTGAACTTTGGTGATGTAATGGTTATGATTTCAGCTTTTGTATTGCCGGTACGTGGAGCGATGATTGCAGCTGGAGTGGGTTCTGCTTTAGTAGATTTATTTACTTACCCACAATATGCAATTTTCACATTTTTTATTAAAATGGCTGAAGTTTTAGTAATTGTTAAATTTGCTCATTATTTAAAGGGAAAGAAAAGATATATTCCATTCTTTTTAGCGGGCTTCACAATGATGTTTCTTTACGGACTTGTGGATGCTTATTTAGTAGGGAAAATTTCATACATGCCAATTTCCATGGCTTATAATTCAATTCAAGCTATTGCTAACAGCTTAATCGCTACTCTAGCTTATCCAAGTATCATTGTATTAGTTAATCATTTGAGAGGTAAGGGATAGAATATGGATCAAAAAAATATTAGAAACTTCTCGATCATAGCACATATTGACCATGGTAAATCAACATTGGCGGATCGAATATTAGAACAAACTCAAACTGTAGCAAATCGAGATATGCAATCTCAACTTTTAGACTCAATGGATTTAGAACGTGAACGTGGTATCACAATTAAATTAAATTCTGTTCAACTTGATTACCAAGCAAAAAATAATGAACACTATACATTTCATTTAATTGATACACCGGGCCATGTTGACTTTACTTATGAAGTTTCACGCTCTTTAGCAGCTTGTGAAGGAGCAATTTTAGTTGTTGATGCAAGTCAGGGTATTCAAGCACAAACGCTTGCTAATGCTTATTTAGCCATTGAAAACGATCTTGATATTATGGTTGTTATTAATAAAATTGATTTACCATCTGCTGATCCGGATCGTGTAAAACAAGAAATTGAAGATGTTTTAGGTGTTGATTCATCAAAGGCACCTTT
>CAZRNT010000024.1:0-13283 GCA_964601525.1 uncultured Erysipelothrix sp. | reverse complement strand
GTGAGGCTACAGCTATTCTAGCAGGTGATGCGTTATTAACTTATGCCTTTGAAAATGCTTGCCGTTCAAGCTTGAAAGCTGAAACAGTCCTTGCATGTATTGAGGTTCTAGCAAGAAATTCTGGTGCTGATGGAATGATTTTAGGGCAAGAATTAGATATAGATAATCAAATGAAAAATTTAGATGATTTATTGATTTCATATGAATACAAAACCGGACGTTTATTTTCAATCGCATTTGAAACAGCTGTCTTGATTGCTGAAAAACAAGAGAAACAAAGTTTAGCAGCTTCTCTTGGTATAAAACTTGGAGTTTTGTTCCAAGTACAAGATGATTTACTTGAATACACACATACTTTTGAAGAAATTGGAAAAGATACATCAAGTGATCAAAATGAAGATAAGGTTACAGTTGTCACATTATTAGGAATTGAAGAGGCTAATAATTTGAAAGACAAGTTGGTTACTGAATTTTATGCAGATTTAAAGCTCTTAGAATTGGAAGGAAATAATCTTTTAAATATTATAAATGAAATTGTAGACAGACAATATTAATTGATAAAGGAGAGGTTTCAGTGAACTTTCAAGACATTCAGTCAATGACATTACAAGAACTGGAGCTACTTACAGATGATATCGCCATGTATTTAGCTAAAGAAAGTCCTTATGATGTAGAAACTGTGATGCAAAATATTAATGTATTAGAAATGACGGTTGCTTTGCATCATCTTTTTGATATGAGTAAAAATAGAATTATCTTTGATCAAGAAGAGCAGAGTTTAGTTCATCAGATCTTACTAAAGAAAAATATTAATTATTCTGGACCAAGTGAAGCTGGTTGGGCTTTAGGAGAAGCTTTGGCTCAATCCTTAGTTAATGAGGAAGGAAAAACTTTTGTTATTATTAATGATCACGCACTCAATAAAGGTTCTACCTATGAATCTTTGGTTGAAATATCAAAAGAAAATCCTAGTTTGGTTATAATCATGATGGATGAACAGCAGTCTTTATTAAGGCATTATACATCAGTTGATGCTTGGATTAAGTCTGTTAGAATTTCGAAAGCTTATACTTCTTTAAAAAGTGATATGAAACAAGTTTTAAGTAATCCTATCTCAAAACCTTTACTTGATTCATTAACATGGATTCGTGATCAGGTGAAAGAAACTGTTTTAGAACCTTCAATATTTACTCAATTTGGAATTAATTATCATGGCCCGATTGATGGTCAAAATCTTAATGAATGCATTAAAGTTTTAAAACTATCTGAAAAATTCATTGGTCCTTATGTTATCCATATCCAAACAAGAATTCGTAATAAGGAAAAAAGAAAGTTAGATTTCCCTAATTATAAGCTTGATCAAAGCATTCCAGCTAATTATAAGACTTATCTTGAACATCTTGATGAATACTTTGTTAATAATCATAAAGAAAAAAATTTATATATATTATCAGATGGTGTAAGTATTTCTGAACATTTAATTCACTACTCGCAATTTAGACCTAGACAATATTTTGCAGTAAATTCATCAACTGCTGCATTAGTAGACATGGCTTATGGTTTTGCGAAAGAGGGGAAAAAGGTTGTATTACTTGTATCCTCATTCAGATTAACTCAGGTAATTGATCGGATTAAACATCATTTTGACAATCAAGAACATCATGTTTTATTGCTAGTTTATGAAGCAGGTCTTTCACGATATGATAGACTTCTTCATTCAGCAGTCTATGATTTAGCGGCATACATACAATTAATCAATACAGAAGTTAAAATGCCTTCATCGTTAAATCACATGGAATCTTTATTAAATAATCATTTTGAAGAAAAACAATTTACAGTTTTAAGGATTCCTCATGTCTTAGATGCTCACGAAGCACAAAGTGTTTCTCAGAGATTTTGGCATGAAATAATTCCAATTAGTGAAGACACAAAGACAGCTGTTATAACAATGGGACCGTCTGTTAAAGCATTTAAAAACAAAATAGAAAGTAATGATTTGAACATTGCTTTGATTGATGCAGAAACAATTAATCGTGTTGATAGTGAAATAGTTAATAAATTAATCGAGAAAGAAATAAGGGTTTTGGTTTATAATCTGGAAGGTGAATTTGACCTTTTAACTTATACACTCCAACAATACCTAAGTAACAATTCATTGAAACTTGATTATATTTCGATGAATTTGAATAATGTAGCTTTAAATGATAGCAGTAAGTCGATAAAGACTATAAATAAATTGCATATAGAGGATGCTTTAAGTCTCTTAGAAAGGAAATAGTATGTTAAGTCAAATTGAAGTATACAATTACGTTCTTATTGATAACAACAGTCTTCACTTATCGAATAAGTTTAATGTATTTACAGGTGAAACAGGTGCTGGTAAATCACTACTAGTTGATTCTTTAAATTTTGTTTGTGGGCAAAGAAGTAGTGCTAGTGTGGTTGGTAGATATGATTCTTTTACCCGTGTGGAAGCTGTGTTTAATTTGGATGAAAATCATAAAGTCAATAAATTATTAAAGGATTTAGATCTTTATGAAGAAGATCAATTAATATTAAGTAGAGAAATGACTCAGGATGGACGTAGTACTTCAAGACTTAATGGTAGAATTTCAAATCTAAGTACAGTAAGAGAGGTTTCGTCTTATATTATTGATATTCATTCACAACATGAAACTCAATATTTATTAAAAAAATCGATGCACCTGGATTTATTTGATGTTTTCTGTGAGTCAGAAAATCTTTTAGAAAAATATACTAAAGAATACAAATCGTATCAAAGTATAAAAAAAGAAAAACAAGCATTATTAGATGGTGTACTTGATCCTGAAGCAATTGATTTTGCTCGTTTCCAACTCAAAGAATTAGAAGAATTAAATCCTAGTCACGATGATTATGACATGATTGAATCACGATTAAATCTAATGAAGAACTTTGAAAAATATCAAAAACTTAATTTAAATATCAATCATGGCTTAGATAAAGCGCTTGAACACCTTTATGAAATATTAGAATCTTTTGAACAAATTGATAATCAAGACATGAACTCTCGCTTTAAAGATATATATTATCAACTTGATGATTTAAATCGTGATTTTGAAAGTGATAGTGATGAGCTTGTTTTTGATGAGTTTGAATTTGATTCTCTAAATAGTAGAATGTTCTTCTATAGTAAAATGATTCGTAAATATGGAAGTCTTGATTCTATGTTGGATAAGATTGCGGAACTTAAGAAACAACTTAATGAAGCTGAAGATTATGATTACATATTACAAGATATTGATAAACGATTATTAAAACAGGAGAAAAAATTAGCTGAGGCTGCCAATGAATTATCAAAACATCGTTATAAAAATAAATCTAGATTAGAAAAAGAAATCCAATCAGAACTTAAAGATTTACTTTTAGAAAATGCTCGATTTGAGGTTAGAATAAAAGAGAAGGACTTTGATTCTAAAGGGATTGATGATGTAGAATTTTTTGTTGCAATGAACAAAGGTAGTGAGTTCCAAGAACTGTCTAAGGTTGCGAGTGGTGGTGAACTTTCTCGCTTGATGTTAGGCTTGAAAGTTATCTTTTCAAGTATATATGGTATTTCTACTATTGTGTTTGATGAGATTGATACAGGTGTCAGTGGTAAGGCGGCAAATTCAATTGCTAAAAAGATGAAAGATTTATCTAAAAACACTCAAGTGATAAGTATTACGCATTTAAGCACTGTAGCTTCTTATGCAAACAATCACTTTTTGATATTAAAAGAAGAAGAGGATAATGTTAATAAAACTGTTATAGAGGAGATTAATGATGGAGATAGAATTAAGGAATTGGCAATGATGATGTCGGGAAATATAAATCCATCAAGTTTAGATGCTGCTGAAGTATTACTTAAAAAGGGACAAGAGTATTAATGGCTCAAGTTATTTTTCACATTGACATTAATGCTTTTTTTGCATCTGCTCATCGGCTTGATAATCCGCATCTAAAAGGTAAACCTCTTGTCGTTTGTTCGAATAATCGTTCAAGCGTTGTAACAACAGCATCTTATGAAGCTAGAGCGTATGGTGTTAAAAGTGCCATGCCACTTGTTCAGGCGAAAAATTTATGTCCTGAACTCATCGTAATTGATGTTGATTTCCCTTTGTATCAAGACTTATCTGCTGAGTTTATGTCAATTATTCGCTCTTTCTCTCCTTATGTTCAACCTGCTAGTATTGATGAGTGCTATGTAGAAGTTGGCAAACAAATTATGGAGTATAACAAACCTTTGGATATGGCTGTAGCTATTCAGAAAAAAGTAATGGATGAATTAGATCTTCCAATATCAATCGGAGTTGCTCCTAATAAATTTCTAGCTAAAATGGCTTCTGATATGAAAAAACCTATGGGAATTACTGTATTGAGAATTCGAGAGGTCGAGGAGAAGTTATGGCCACTTGATATAGCTGAAATGCACGGTATAGGTATTAAGACTGTTCCTCGTTTACGGGCTTTAGGTATCAATACAATTGGTGATTTAGCTAAGTCAGACCTTGATTTTGTTAAACCGGTCTTAGGTAATTCTGCTTATAATTTTATAGAGAAAGCAAACGGTAGAGATCAAAGTCCTTTAGAATTGATTAATAGTGCTAAATCAATGGGACAATCTAAAACTTATTCCAGTCCTATTTACGATGAAGATGATATTAGATCTGCTATTAAAAAAGAATGTGTTGAATTATCAAGGCGTTTAAAAAAGTCTAATCTCATGGGACGCACATTACAATTTTCAATTCGACTTGATGATTTTCAAACCGCTGCTCGTTCGCAAACATTTCAAGAAGCTATGGATGATGCAGATCAAATTTTTGAAAGAAGCATGAGCCTTTATGATGAGTTTGAAGGGCAGGGCGGTTTGAGTTTTGTTTCCATTACACTTGCCAATCTTGTTTCTAAAGATGAAATGGTTGAGCAATTAAACCTATTTGATGATGTAAAAGATCCAGATGTAGGTTTGATTATCGAAAGACTTAATAAAGAATTAAAAGGAAATATCTTAAAGAGGACAAAGGACTTAATTAAAGATGAAACATAATCTAAATGATTTTTTACATTATATTCGCTATATTGAACCTAAAGCAAAATTAACGGTAGAATCTTATCGAAATGATTTAGAACAGTATCTTGATTTTTTAGAAAAAAATAATGTCGAAAATTTAAAAGAAGTTAAGTTTTCTGATATAAATTATTATCTTCAATCATTAAAAAATGACTATGCTCTATCAAGTATTCAGCATAAAGCAGTAAGTATTCGTCAATTTCATCAGTATCTTTTACAAATGGGGATTGTTAATAGTGATCCAAGTCAATACCTCGATGTTAAAAATATGGAAGATAAATTGCCTCATATTGTTTCTGTTGATAGTATCGATAGTTTGTTGTCCTTTAATCTTGAAAAAGATAAAGATTACTTAGATAAAACAATTCTTTTGCTTTTATATCATTCAGGTTTACGAGTAAGTGAGCTTTGTGCTTTGAGGTTTTCCCATTTATATCTTGATGAAAGATGGATTAGGATAATGGGGAAGGGCTCTAAAGAAAGAATGGTTCCTATATCACTTGATAGTCAAAAATCTTTAAAGCATTACTTAAATACTATTAGACCACGGTGGGATTTACATCATTCTGATTTTGTTTTCATAAACAAAAAAGGGATGACAATTTCAAGACAATACATTCATACTATGATAAAATATAGATCTAAGGAGATGGGAGTTACAGAAAATATCTCAGCTCATAGTCTTAGACATAGATTTGCAACAAGTTTTTTAGAAGCGGGTGTTGATTTACGATATATCCAAGAGTTGCTTGGGCACTCTGATATTGCAACAACCCAGATTTATACACACGTTAATGTTAAGACAATGCGATCTGAATATGATCAATTTGTTTCAGGAAGTTCAATTGCAAATAAAAAAGGAGGCAATGATGATGAGTAGAAAATTTAATCGTATTATTACAGTGGTAATGGACTCAGTGGGGGCAGGAGCTGCTCATGATGCCGCATTGTTCGGAGATGAAGGTTCAGACACACTTGGACACATTGCAGAGTCTGTAGGCGGTTTAAATCTTCCTAATTTAGAAAGTTTAGGTTTAGGTAATCTTCATACAATTGAAGGTGTCGATCCTGTTAAAAGCCCTAAAGCTTATTATGGAAAAATGCAAGAAGCATCCAATGGTAAAGATACAATGACTGGTCATTGGGAAATGATGGGACTTTACATTGAAAATCCATTTATTACTTTTACAGAAACTGGCTTTCCTCAAGAATTACTGGATGAATTATCTGAAAGAACTGGCTATGGCATTATTGGTAATAAATCAGCCAGTGGAACAGCTATTCTTGATGAATTAGGCGAAGAACACATGAAAACTAAAGACATGATTGTTTATACATCGGCCGACTCAGTCTTGCAAATTGCAGCACATGAAGAAGTTTTTGGTCTTGATGAATTATATCGTGTCTGTGAGATTGCTCGAGAATTAACTATGAAAGATGAATGGAAAGTAGGACGTGTTATCGCAAGACCATTTATTGGCAGTGGAAAGGGAGATTTCACAAGAACATCTAATCGCCATGATTATGCTTTAAAACCATTTGATGAAACTGTTTTAGATGCTTTAAAAGAAGCAGATTATGATGTTATCTCAGTTGGTAAAATTAATGACATTTTTGATGGTGAAGGAATTACAGAATCCTATAGAACCAAAAGTAATCACCATGGTATGGAAGAAACAATTCGCATTACCAAAGATAAAGATTTTAAGGGTCATTTATTTGTAAACCTTGTTGATTTTGATGCACTTTATGGTCATCGAAGAAATCCAGAAGGCTATGCAAAAGCATTGGAAGAATTTGATGTTCAACTTGGTGAGTTATTACCATTAATCAAAGAAGATGACTTATTAATTATTACAGCTGATCATGGAAATGATCCAACATTTTCAGGAACAGATCATACCCGTGAGGAAGTACCGGTGCTTTATTACTCTCCATCCTTACAGGAAATGGAAGAACTAAGTAAAAGTGAGACATTTGCCGATATTGCAGCAACTATTAGTGATAATTTTGCCGTTAAAAAACCAAAGTATGGTAAATCTGTTTTATCTAAATTAGTTTAGAAACATTAATTAAAGAGCTCTCCATTTAAAAAGGAGAGCTCTTTTAGATTTCTTTAGCAATTAACATGCAATAATAATGACTTAATCTGCTTATTTCTTGTTCGGCAAGATAACCTTTATTTACTGATTTTATAAAGTCTTCAAACATATTAACAAATCCACGTTTATAAAGACTTGTATCCCAATCAGAGAATGATTTATAAGACAGTTCTCTGTTTTGAACTATTTTTAATTGATCTAAATCGTTCATTAAGAGATATTTATCTTCTGACATCATTTCAATTGATTCATTTATTGCACCTGAGAACATATTGATGGAACATGCACATAGCTTATTTTGAGTTTTAAAATTTATTGCAGCTAATTTCAAAGTATTATCAGAATTTTTAATTACATTGATATCATAATCAATAATTTCTTCATCCAATAAATAAAGACTAATATCAAGCATATGGATCATCATATCAAAGATAGCAAATTGCGCATCTTGTCTTGTTTTTTCTCTTGTCTTTTGAACAATTAATTGATTGGCTTGGCTTGATTGTTCTTTCAAGATCTTATTGAGGGGAGCATAACGTCGATTAAATCCAGTAAATAAGATTAAATTACGCTTATTCGCCTTATCTAAGAGATAAACGACTTCTTCATAGCTTTCTGAGATTGGTTTATCTACAAAAACGTGCCAATTCTGATCAAGAGCCCTGTCAATTAAATTATAATGAGTATCGGTAGGTGTATGAATCATACAAGCATCTAGATCTAGATTAAAGAATTCATCAAGATCTGTATATGTGTGCTTTAAATTATACTGCTTCTCTAATTCATTCATTTTTCCTTTGTTTCTTGTGAAATAATGAAATTCAACTTGATGATTATTAGCAATATAAATAGGCAAATATGCTTTTAAAGCTATATTTCCTAAACCAATAACTCCAATTTTTAACATTTAATCACTTCCTTATGTTAAAATTATATCATAAATTACTTATAAGAGAATGAGGTTAGTGAATGATAGAGATAAAACGTGCAATGTACGAAGATATGGAGCAAATTATTGCTATTATAGAAGAAGCAAAAGAACATTTAAAAGAAAATAATATTGATCAATGGCAAAACAATTATCCAAATAAGAATACGATTGCTCAAGATATAATGATGAATGAGGCTTACATAGTTTACCTAGATGAGATAGCCTTTGCTTATTTTATGCTCTCATATCAGAAAGAAAGCAGTTATGATGAGGTTATAGAAGGGGCATGGTCTAATAATGAAGATTATGCAGTGATTCATCGCCTTGCAATTGCTAAAAAATTTAGAGGAAAAGGTTTAGCAAGTAAGATTTTTGAAATGATTGAAGAAGAAGTAAGTTTAAATTGTAAGCAGATAAGAATTGATACTCATAAAGAAAACCTTGCAATGAAAACTTTACTTACAAATAGAGATTATAGCTATGTTGGCGAAATCAGACTTAAAGATAAGAGTCTAAGAGATGCTTATGAAAAAATACTTGCTAACGATCATAGTAAATAAACTTATATAAATATTACATAATATACATTATGCGAAGTTAGATAGTCCCAAGTAAATTGGGGCTATCTTTTTGCTTGTAATATATTATATAGCTTTATTCTTAAATTAGACCATAAGAATGACTGATCAATCATTCGATTGACTGTTTTATTATTAACATATCTAAAATAAGTATCTGCTTTAATTACTTCGACATTAATACATTTGTTTGCACTTTGCTTCAATGAGTTTTTTACAGTGTAACATGTTTTGTATTTATCTGGTATCATTGTATCAACTGTATTGTAATAGATTGATATTTTATCACTTATATCTTTATCTTTTTTATCAATTGCTTTAGCGTATTTATAGGGATTGTATTTACTGTATTGCTTAATTTGAATGTCTTTAGCAATGATTTCAGGTTTGTGTAAAATTTGCTTTACATTAATTTTGAGTGGATCTCCATGATAATTAACATAAGTACTAGGTATATATGCAATGGCTTGATTTCCTTCTACAATACGTCTTCTTTGATTAACACATGTTGATTGTCTAACTTTAACTTTAAAATAAGTGACAAGCCCTCTATATTTATCAACTTCCTGTATATTTTTATAACGGCTTCCTTGCCTAAAGAAAGCTATGTTTGTATAAGCAGCTGAACATGAAGGACCTATGTATAAAGGTTCAGATTTAGGGCTTGCTTTTGATCTAGCAACCAATGTATGATAAAAAGCTTCCAATTCCACTGTTTGATAAGATGATTCTAAAACTATATTTCGATCTAAATGTTGTTTTTGAACAATATGATCTTTTGGGTAATAAAGCTTAGTTTTATATTCTTTATTTAATTGTTTAGATTTTATGGATAAAGATGCTGTATACGATTCAGATGTTCTTAAGTCCTTTAATGGCACCTTAAATTCAAAACCCACATAATTAAAATCATAATTACAGTTTCTTGCATTTAAACTAGAATTAGAACATCGTCTGTAGCCTCTATAATGCATAATTTCATTTAAATTAACGGCTCTATTATTACCTTTGTATCTTAATTTATGATTTTTTCCATTTAATTCTAAATAATATTCATGCTTAGATTGATAATTAAAATGGTGCTTATTTTGTAAAAGTCCCCATCCTCTAAAATTGATGTTGTTATTGTCAATCGTAAGATCTAATATCTCATACGTAATGACACTTCGATCATTACTGTTTATAACTGAATTTGCTTGCATATGTATCATTGACATTAGAAAAAAACAAGGTATAAAAAAAACACATAATTTTCTCAAAGTTATCACCCTTCTTTAATTATGTGTTTGAACTATATATACCTTAAGTTTAAGCTAAGAATTATTTTTACGATTATTATTCATTGCTATGTATCTTAAAATACTCATTACTGTACCAAATAACGCAGCTACATATGTTAAAGCAGCAGCTGTTAGCATTTTCTTAGAACCAGATAACTCAGAATCCATGAGGATTTGATCTTGATTTAAGATTTTTACAGCTCGTCTTGAAGCATCAAATTCAACTGGCAAAGTTACCAATTGGAAAAGTGCAATGACACTTAGCATAATGATTCCTAGATTGAATAAACTGTCATTATCAGCCATAAAACCCAACATAATCGGAATAAAGCTGAATTTACTTGAGATGATTGCATAAGGCAATATTTTATTTCTTAAGCCAATAAAATGATAAGACTCAGCATGCTGGATTGCATGCCCTACCTCATGTGCAGCCACGGAAATAGAAGCAATTGAATCATCATGATAAACTTTTGGCGATAATGCAACAATCTTTTTGCTAGGATCATAATGATCACTTAAGACCCCAGCTTTAGATTCAACAACATTCACATCATAAATACCTTTATCATTGAGAATTTTTCTTGCTACATCTGCACCTGTTCTACCTGAAACTGTAGATATTCTACTAAATTTCTGATAAGAAGATTGTACATACATTTGTGATAGTAATGATGCAATTCCGGCAATAATTAAAAATCCGTAACTTGCATATTTAAAATATAGGTAATTACTCATACTTAAGACCTCCAATAATTAAAAAAGGAGCCAAAGCTCCTTTAAACACTTTTTACTTAACTGCGTCTTTTAAAGCTTTAGCTGGGCGGAAGCCGACGTTATGAGACTCAGCTATACGGATTTTTTCCTTTGTTTGAGGATTAAATCCATCACGTGCCGCACGATAGCGAACTTCAAATTTACCAAAACCTGCTAAATCAACGGTTCCTTTATTCTCTAAGATACCTTTGACTTGTGTTAAAAATGTTTCGATAAATTCATTTGCTTGCTTTTTGCTTACATCCATTTCCTCAGCGATTAATTCACCAAGTAATTTTTTATTGTATGTTTCACTCATATTGAAACCTCCGTTCTAATAAAATAATACCATTTTATGCCCTATAATACAAGTTAAATGGCTTCTTCCTTCAAATCACGCTCCATTAATTCTTCGATTGCGACTGATGGTTTTTTGTTCTCATAAACAATTAAATATACTTGCTCAGTTATAGGCATCGATATCTTTAACTCATTTGCTAGTTCATGTACAACTTTCGCAGCATGAACTCCTTCAACTGTTTTTTTATTATTTTCAAGAAATCCTTCTGCAGAATCAGCTTTCCCTATAGTCAAACCTGCCTGGAAATTTCTTGAATGGACACTTGATGCAGTAACAACAAGATCACCTACACCACATAAGCCAAGAAACGTTTCAGGACGAGCACCTTGGCTGACACCAAATCGAGTCATTTCCGCAAGGCCACGAGTTATTAATGCAGCTCTTGCATTATCTCCTAGATCTAAACCTTCTGCCATGCCTGAAGCAACAGCAATAATGTTTTTAATAGCAACACCGATTTGAGCACCAATAACATCATCGGTGCGATAAACTCTAAAATAGTCATTGGAAAACATATACTGGACTTCCTTAGCAGCATTTTCATCATCGGAAACAGAATTAATTGCAGTGTGTTGTCTTAAAACAACATTTTCCGCATGGGAAGGACCAATAAGGCTCACAACAGCCTTCAATTTATCAGCATCAATACTTTCCTTAATAACATCCGATAATAAATGGTGCGTAACTGGATGAAATCCCTTCGCAACGTTGATAATAGTTACAGCTTTCTTTAGATTTTCATTTAATTCCAAGCATACAGATTCAACTGCAGCTGTAGGGACCGCTAATAAAATTATATCAGCATCTAAAACATCACTAAAGTTATGACTGGCCTTAATATTTTCATTAAGGATTAGATTATCGAAATAAGCAGTGTTTTGATGCTTGATTAAGTCATTTATTTCGCTCTCATTCCTGCCCCATACTAAGACATCATGATTATTATCAGCTAGGACTTGAGCAAGAGCTGTTCCCCAACTACCTGAACCAATTACTGCTGTTTTTTTATCAGTCATACTAAGCTCCCCTCTTTCTTAATAGAATTCGAATTGGTGTTCCAGTAAATTCAAATGCATCTCTTAAGGAATTCTCAAGATAACGTTTATATGAAAAATGACACAAATCAGGATCATTTACAAATATAACAAATGTTGGTGGTGCAACCGATACTTGTGATGCGTAGAATATTTTCAAACGTTTTCCATTATGAGATGGAGGTGGCGTTCTTAAACTTGCATCATGAATAACTTCATTGATTACAGAAGTACTAATACGACGTACACTATTGAAATAAACTTCCTCAACCAATGGTAAAATCGTATGGACACGTCTTTTAGTTAATGCTGAAACAAAAAGAATTGGTGCATAAGAAAGATATTGAAATTCATTACGAATAGTTTTCTCAACATCCTCTTGACGTTGTTCTTCTTTATCAACAACATCCCATTTATTATAAATTATAATGATTGGTTTACCGGCATCATGAGCAAGACCAGCTACAGTCTTATCTTGAGCGATAATCCCTTTCTCTCCATCTATTAGAAAAAGCACGACATCAGCACGATCAATTGCTCCTAAAGCTCTTAATACTGAATATTTTTCAACATTTTCATAGACTTTTCCTTTTTTACGAATTCCAGCTGTATCAATGATGACATAATCTTGTTTTTCAAATCTAAATGGTGTATCAATCGCATCGCGAGTTGTTCCTTCCATATCGGAAACAATAACTCGTTCTTGATTCAAAACACTATTAACTAATGAAGACTTACCAACATTTGGGCGACCTATAACAGCAAAACTTAAAGAATCCTCGTACTCTTTTAAGCCCTTCTCAGGAAGGTTCTTAATAATCCAATCAAGAACATCACCAGTACCAATTCCATGAGCAGTACTCACAGCATATGGATCACCATAACCTAAAGAATAAAATTCATAAATATTATTTTTTATATGTTGGTCATCTACTTTATTAGCAACAATTAAAATTGGTTTATTACTTTGACGAAGTAAGCGTGCTATATGCTCATCATCTCTGGTCATACCTTCTAATGCACTAACTACAAAAAGAATCAAATCGGCCTCATCGATAGCTAAATCAACTTGCATCTTTATTTCTTCATCAAAAACTTGTCCATCAATTTGAAGGCCACCAGTATCAATAAAACGGATGTTCTTTG
>CAZRNT010000023.1:0-13356 GCA_964601525.1 uncultured Erysipelothrix sp. | reverse complement strand
GGTGGTTGTTCTGAAGAACTCTATGATAAAATAGTAAAAGATATGGAGAAGGAATTAGGTAAAGAAGTAATTAAAACTTATCTTTATCCAATAGTAATGGCCCACACGGGTCCTGGTAGCATTGGTATTGCTGCTGTTAAGAAATTAGACAAGGAGCTATAAGATGATTGAAGATATATTAATTAATAAAATAGAGGATATTATTCACGAGAAGTTTGAGCTTGAACTTGAAGATGGATTTGTTATGTTGGAAATTCCTAATAAAAAAGAACAGGGAGATTATTCTACGAATGTGGCGATGCGCTTAACAAGAATCTTGAAAAAGAATCCACGGGAAATTGCTACTGAGATTGTAGAAGGTTTGAATGGCCTTGAAATCTTGAATAAGCTTGAAATTGCTGGCCCAGGTTTTATTAACTTTTATGTAAAAGCTGATGTTATGTCTGGGGTTATCAATAGGGTTATTGAGCAAGATGAGGACTATGGTCGTTCTGTTTTAGATAATAAAGAAAGCATTTTAATCGAATATGTTTCTGCTAATCCTACTGGACAACTTCACATTGGGCATGCTCGCGGGGCTGCTTGGGGTGATTCACTAACTCGCATTATGAAGTTTGCTGGTTATGATGTATTACGTGAATATTATGTTAATGACTTGGGTAATCAAATTACGATGTTATCTCATTCTCTTTATGCTCGTTATAAAGAAGAATTAGGTCAAGAATTTGAAATGCCTGAAGATGGTTATTATGGTGATGATATTAAAAAGATTGCGAAAGATGTCGTTGCTGAAATTGGAGATTCTTATCTTGATAAATCTGAAGATGAGTGGGTTCCTTATTTTAAAGAATTGGGAATAAAATTTGAGCTTGATCGTATTAAAGATGATTTAGCTGATTTTAGAGTTAGCTTTGATTCATGGATTAGTGAAAAGTCACTTTATGATGAAGGTCGTGTTGAAGAAGCCTTAGAATCTTTAAATGATAAGGGAGTAACATTTGAAAAAGATGGTGCTTTATGGTTTAAATCTACAGATTTTGGTGATGATAAAGATCGTGTCTTAATTAAAAGTGATGGTTCTTATACATACTTGGTTCCCGATATTGCGAACCATGTTTACAAACTTGAAAGAGGCTATAATAATTTAGTTAATCTTTGGGGTGGCGATCATCATGGTTATATCGTGAGAATGAAAGCTGCTTTAGAGGCATTGGGTTATAAAGATGTATTAGATGTTGATATTATTCAGATGGTTCGTTTAATTGATGAAGGCATGGAAGTTAAAATGTCGAAAAGAACTGGTAATGCTATCGGTTTGATTGAGTTAGTTGATGATATTGGTGTTGATGCGGCTCGTTATTTCTTTGTCAGTCGTCATCTTAATACACCATTGGATTTTGATTTAGGTCTAGCACGTAAAAAATCAAATGATAATCCAGTGTTCTATGCTCAATATGCTCATGCAAGAATCAATTCTATATTGAAACAAGCGCCTGAACTATTTGAACAAGATTCATATACATTATTAAATCATGAAAAAGAGATTGAATTAATGAAGTATATTAATGAGTTTCCAAATGTTGTAAGTGATGCAGCGAGAACTCGCTCTGTTCAAAAGATTCCTAATTATATCCAACAATTATCTGCTCATTTCCATAGTTTTTATGGCAACGTGAAGGTTATTGATTTAGAGCAAAAAGAATTAACAAACGAGCGTTTGCATTTATTATTGGCAACAAAGATTACGTTAAGAAATGCATTAAATTTAATTGGAGTAGAAGCTTTAGAAACGATGTAGTTGCATCGTTTCTTTTTTTGCTGTATTATATTTGTAGTACAAAGAGAATAAGGAGGTGCGCAATGCTTGAAAAACAAAGTTCGGTAGCAGTTTATCGACAAATTATTAATTTCTTTGAGCATGAAATTGCGTCGGGAAGATTGGCGGCAGGGCAGCGCATAGAGTCAATACGTTCGTTGGCTGTATTATTTAAGGTAAATCCTAATACTGTTCAAAAAGCATTGAATGAGTTAGAACGTGATGAATTAATTTTTACAGATAGAACAAATGGTAAGTTTATCACTGAGGATCAAAATTTAATAAAAAACTTACGTGAAAAACTTGGTCATAACATGGCGAAAACTGTTTCATTACAAGCGCAAGTATTGGGTTTGACTTTTAATGAGACAATTAAACTAATAGAAGATGTTTGGGAGGAAGTACAAGATGCACAATAAAGTACTTGAAATTAAAGACGTTAGTAAAAAATATGGAAAAACACAAGTGCTCAATAATGTTACTTTGGATTTAGAAGCTGGAAAAATTGTTGGCTTGTGTGGTCCTAATGGAGCAGGGAAAACAACATTAATTAAAACAATTGTTGGCTTGCTTCGTGATTATAAAGGTGAGATTTTAGTGCATGGAAAAGAAATTGGTGCAGAATCTAAAGCAGTTATTTCTTATCTTCCTGATTTGGAATACTTAGATCCAAATACAACAGCTTATAGCATTTCTTCATTATATGAAGACATGTATGCCGATTTTGATTTAGCTTTACTTGAAGATTTATTTATAAAAATGAAATTGGATGGTTCCATGCCTGTTTCTCAAATGTCTAAAGGGATGAGAGAAAAATTTCAATTAGCTCTTTGTTTATCACGTAAAGCTGATATCTATATTTTAGATGAGCCAATTGCTGGTGTTGACCCTGCATCAAGGGATTCGATTATTGAAACAATCATTGAAACTTATACAAAAGATGCATTACTCTTAATTTCTACACATTTGATTCAAGATATTGAGCCAGTTTTAGAGGAAGTCATTTTCCTTAAAGAGGGTACGGTATTACTTCATGAAAATTGTGATGATTTAAGAGAAGAAAGAAATATGAGTATTGACCAAATATTCAGGGAGGAATTCAAATGGTAGGAAAGTTAATAAAACATGATATTATTGATTCTAGAAAAGCTCATCTTCCAGTATTTGGAATGATCTTGGCAGGAACAATTCTTGCGATATCTAGTTTATACATGGCGAAAGATCCTAATAATTGGCTATCCTTTATTTCCTCATTGGTAAATTTTTTAATCTTTGGTCTTATAGTTGCGATTATGGTAATGTCATTTAAAGCTAGTATTTATGTTCTCTATACAAGTATTTATAAAGAAAATGCTTATCGTCTTTTTACTTTACCAGTAAAGACTTGGCAAATTCTTCTATCTAAAATTGTGACGGCATTAGTATGGTCGTTCTTAGTTGGTCTTGCTACTTTAATTTCTGTTGCATTGATTGGTGGAATTGCGGCAGAAGATATATTTATTATCTTTAGAGGAATTGGAGAAGTTATACCGCAGATCTTTAACTACATTACACCGAGCTTAATTTTTGCTTTTGTTACGGATATGGGTTTAAAGATGTTGGTGTCTACGATGATTATTCTTTTTGCAGGTAGTGTTGGAAATTCAAGTTTGATTAGTAAGAATAGAGGGATTATTACCTTTGTAATTGTTCTTCTAACCTCTTCTGTCTATGGTAGGATTTCAGCATTGTTTGGGGCTGACTTCGCAAGTGTTGTCTCACGTTATAATTTAAGTGCTGTAATTTCGGGTAGTATTCGTATTAACTTTACAGAGTTTATGTGGGTATTTGCATTTGATGCTATTGTGATTGCTTTCTTAGTCATTGGCACTTTATGGTTTTGGAATAATAAATTGGAAATTAATTAAAACAACGTCCACGTGGACGTTGTTTTTATATTTGGATTCTTTCAATGATTTTATGTGTCTTCACATCGCATATTTGTACTTCGTTATCTTGAATCATGCCATAGCTTGATGAGATTGTTCCTTTGGGTAAACTAATTGAACCAGGGTTATAAATTATTGAGTCGTTAATCTTTGTAATGTGGGCGATGTGGGTATGTCCACTCATATAGATTTTTGCTTTTTTATTTTTATAATCTTCTTGTGGATCGAAAAGATGTCCATGAGTAATATAAATTAATGTGTTTTCATTTAAAAAATATGACTCATCTTGCATCATGGGAAATTCTAAGAGCATTTGGTCAACTTCTGAATCACAATTTCCTCGCACAGAAATGATGGGTTTATCGATTTTGTTAAGAAGTTCAGATACTTTGATTGGATCGTATTCATCTAAGATAGGATTTCTTGGTCCGTGATTTAAGTAGTCACCAAGTAGTATGTATGCATCTACTTTATAAGGTGTGTTGAGTGTGTTTTCTAATGATTTAGCATTGCCGTGTATGTCAGATATTATTTGTATGTTCATAAAGACCTCCTTTGTTCTTATTATACAATATTGTGACATTTTGGTTAAATCTTAAATTAATGATAAGTTTGTGGTAAAATTACTCTATACATTAAGGAAGTGTCATATGAAAGACCAAAGTAGATTTTTTACATTTTTTATTGTTTTGCTTTCCCTGAGTGTCATTCTTGTTGGTTCTTATTTTGCTTATGGATCTTATAAAGATATGAATAAGTCAGGCTCAGCTCAACATAATAAAGACGAACAGTATCCGTTAAGAAAGAATGCAAGTGAATATCAAAAAGAAATTCATAAGGAATTAAAAGAAGAATTAAAAAAGGAAAGTCCTAATAAAGCTTTAGTATCTGAATTGGTTGCTAAGAATTTTTTGGCTGATTATTTTACTTGGACAAATAAATTGAGGTTCAATGATGTGGGTGGTATTTCTTATGTGAAGAAGGATTATCAGTCTTGGGTTTATCATAAGTCCTTGGATACCTTTTATAATGATCTAAGATATTATTTAGAGAATGATTCTGTGGATAAAACTTTAGAAGTAAGTTCAATTCAAACGAGGTCTCATACTACAGTGATTGAATTGGATGATAAAGAAATGCCGGCTTATATGGTTGAGGCTAATTGGGAATATGTTCCAAGTTCAGTATTGAACCTTGATGAATATCAAAATAAAGCGTTTATAAAAGTGTTTGAAGATAGCGATGGACATTTTTCAGTGGTGGAGGTAAGTGCAAATGAAGAAGCGGAAGAATAGTGTCTTTAATTCTCCAGTTGCTGGAATGCTTTTAGCGATTGCTACCAATGCTCTTGTGATTGCGATTGTAGTAATGTTGAATCGTTATAGTAAGATTTATAGTCGTTTGTATTTTGAAGGTGTTCTTGTTGCGGTATTATTAACTTTAATAATCAACATGATGTTTTTATTAGGTTATGTAAAGCGTAAGAAATTATTTAGAGTTTTATTTGTACTCTTGTCTTTTGTCTTGACTGTATTATTGGGTTTGAGTACTTGGTATGTTTATCGTGGAAATTCTTCTATTGATAAAATAATTAATGATATGGCTGTGGAAGATATTGAGTATTCTTTGATTAGTTTGAATCCTAATATGGAATTAAATAATCTTTATAAAGAAAAGATAGCCTTAGTTCAAGATACTGAAGGAACTCTTGAAAAAGAAGTTAAGAATGAATTAAGTAAATATTCTGATAATTTAGAGTATATGGAATATAAGTCTTATCGTGATTTATTAATGGCGGCAATGGATGAAGAGTATGAATTGATGGTTGTTCCTAGAGATTTTAGGAAGATTTTAGATAATCCAAAAGATGAAGAATTATTTATTGATTCAAAAGTTTTATTGAGTTTTAATAAGCGTCAGAATGAAGATGTTAGTGATGTGGATGTTTTAAAAGATCCTTTTACGGTCTTAATGCTAGGTAATAATGAAGGTTTGTCAGATTCCATTATATTGGCTTCGTTTAATCCACAAACTTTAAGATTGACGATGACAAGTTTGTCTCGTGACTCTTATGTTCCGATTTCATGTTATCCAAATGGTAGTAGGGATAAGCTAAATCACTCAAGAGCTCATAGTCGACAATGTATCATTGATACGGTTGAGGATTTCTTGGATGTTGAGGTTGATTTTTATTTTGAAACTGATTTCTATGCTTTGGTTAAGATTGTGGATACTTTAGGTGGTCTTGAATTAGATTCGCCAATAGAATTTAGTGGTTCTTTACCGTTGGAAGATAGTCCAGGTAAATATGAGCAAATAAAGGTTGAAAAAGGTAGAAGTTTGATGAATGGTAAGCAGGCAATTACTTTTGCTAGAGAACGTCATCATATGCCTAATGGTGATTTTGATCGTCAGTTGAATCAACAATACGTAATTAAGGAATTGGCACAGAAAATATTATCGACAAGAAATATTGAAACTTTAATGGATGTTTTAGATGTGGCAAAAGATAATATTGTAATGAATATACCTGTTGAGAGTATTTCTGCTTTGATGGGTTATAGTTTAGAACAGAGTAATTTATCGCCTGTTTCTGGTTTGGATACCTTTAGGATTGTTCAATCACAAGTTGCCGGGACAACGCCTTTGGTTAATGGTATGTCTGTGGTGATGCCTTATTTAAGTGATATTGAAAAGTCTCATCAGTTGATTACTTCGAATACAAGTAAAGACTTTAGTAGAAATAATGAAACGTATTTTAGTTTTTCGTATAAGAATCCTTATAAATTAGTACTTGCTGATCCAGATATGGCTGGTGCTGCGGATGCTACTTTAGGAAGTAGTTCTATTTTCACGATGCCAAGTTTTTATAATTGGTCGATGAGTGATATTAAGGATTGGGGAAGAAGACATGGAATAATAGTGGTTATTGATGAGGTGACTGGTATGGAAGCGGGTCAAGTTTTAAGTCAAAAGCCTGCTGAGGGTAGTTTGAATCAAAAACCTCAAGAAGTATATATTAGATATACAGTTGATAAAGTGACTGAATCTCCAAGCAGTGTAGAGGATAATTCTAATGAACTTGTTATTACTATTCCTAGTTTGATTGATAAGCCAAGAGAGTCAATTCAAGCATGGGTTAATGATGTTAAGGCTAAGTATGATGTGGATGTTGTTTACCAGGTGAGTGAGTTGAATGATTCTTCTAAAGAGGATAATATAATTACAGGACAGAGTTTAATTGGTGAGCATAAAGTTAGAGATACCATTAGTATTCATTTTGATGTTAATAAAAATGATGGTAGTGATGAATTGGATGAATAGTGTTAGGCTTGTACTTATTGTTGACTTAATCCATAATAGTATAAAAGTTGAGGTTAAATAAATATGAAGAAACATGTGTTTATTATTAACCCCACATCCGGGGTAGGACGTTATAGGGATGTTTTGTCCTGGATTGAAGAATATTTTTATGAATCCGATGAGACGTATGAAATTCGTCAAACTGAATATATTAAGCATGCAACTGAAATTGCTAGAGAATATCATGGAGATGTTATCTTGTATTCAGTTGGTGGAGATGGGACTGCCCATGAAATTTTAAATGGTATCAATCCAGAAGTTGAAATGGCGGTTATTCCGGTTGGAACAGGGAATGATTTTTGGCGTATGGTTAATTTTGAGGGTGATTTGCGCGATATACTTTTTGAGACAATTGATGGTAAAGTTTGTGAGATTGACATTGGCTTAGCTAATGGTCATCGTTTCTTGAATTGTGCCAATATTGGAATTGATGCGGAAGTAAATAAATTCGTTAATAACATTCGTCACCCAATGTTTCCAAGGAAAATTATTTATATTTATGCGGCATTAAGAGAGTTGTTGAGGTATAAGCCAACTGAGATTGAGGTTGAAGTTGATGGTGTTAAGAAGAACTATAGTATTATCTTATCTTCGTTTATGAATGGTAAGTGGTATGGTGGTGGTTTCATGAGTGCACCGAAAGCTAAATTGAATGATAAAAAACTGGATATGTGTTTAGTTGAGGATATGCCTAAGCGAAAGATTTTGCCTATTATTTCTAAATATTATAAGGGTGAGCACTTAGATATACCTGAGGTAACATATGTTCAAGTACCTGAATTAAAGTTGAAGAGCAATCGAAAAATACCTTTGGGTTGTGATGGTGAGGTTTTTGAATTTGATGAAATTACTGTTGGTTTAGATCCTGAAGTATTGAAATTTAGAATTCCAAAAAGTGCAAGCATTTGAGTTATATAAATAACTGTGTATGATATAATTGTAATTGTTAAAGGAGGACGTATCGATGAAAAACATAACAAAAGATAATTTTAACAGTGAAATTGAAAATGGAGTAGTACTTGTAGATTTCTACGCTGATTGGTGTGGACCTTGTAAAATGATTTCTCCAATCTTGGCTGACTTAGCTAAAGAGCTTGATGGAGAGGCTTCAATTGTTAAGGTTGATGTGGATGCTGAAAGTGAATTAGCACAACGTTTTGATGTCATGTCAATTCCAACATTAATCTTATTTAAGGATGGAAAACCAGTTGGTCGTAAGACAGGTTTCTTCCCAAAACCAGAATTAGAAAAATTCATTAAATCAGCTTAAGTTTTAAACTTATATAGATTAGGACACCCGCGTTTGTGGGTGTCTTTTTTATGCTTTAAATTTATTGATTCTTTCTGTTGCAATTTAGTTTTAAATAAGTATAATAATAATGTGTTTGCTTATACTAATAATAAAGTTTACTTTAACTAAACGAGGTGATGGAATGGAAATAGGAAAAAAACTTAAGGAATATCGAATCATGAATGATTTGACGCAGGAAGAATTAGCGAGTCGTTGTGAATTGTCGAAAGGCTTTTTATCTCAAATTGAAAATGATTTGACATCTCCTTCAATTTCTACGCTAAATGATATTGTAGAGGCTTTGGGTATTGATTTGGCTACGTTCTTTACAGTTGATAAGCAGGAACAAATTGTTTTTACAGATGAGGATCATTTTGTTGATGAACAGGATGGTTACGTTACGACTTGGATTGTTCCTAATGCTCAAAAGAATTCTATGGAGCCTATTATGTTGGAAATTAAATCTGGGCATGAGTCTTGGGAGATTGAACCTTTTGAGGGTGAGTGCTTTGGTTTTGTCTTGGAGGGGAACTTAGTATTAGCTTATGGTGATGAGCTTCTTAAGATTTCAAAGGGTGAAACATTTTATATCGAAGGTAATAAGAGTCATCGTTTAATTAATGAAAGTAAAAAGGATGCGAAATTAATTTGGGTGTGTAATCCCCCAATATTCTAGGAGGTTAATATGGAAGCTTTAATTGAATTTAAAAATATTGTAAAGAGTTTTGATGATCAAATAATTTTAAAGGGTTTAAATTTAGAGATTTTCGAGAATGAGTTTGTTACTTTGTTAGGACCTTCTGGTTGTGGTAAAACCACATTATTAAGAATTTTGGGTGGTTTCTTAGAGCAAAGTTCTGGTGAAGTTTATTTTGAGGGAATTGAAATTTCTTCAGTTCCTGCATACAAAAGAGAAATCAATACAGTATTTCAACGCTATGCTTTGTTTCCTCATATGGATGTCTTTGAGAATGTTGCTTTTGGTTTGAGAATTAAAAAGCAAAGTGAAGATGTTATTGAACAAAAAGTGAGTCGTATGTTGGAACTTGTGGGTTTGAAGGGCTTTGAGGAAAGAGAAGTTGGTGTTTTGTCTGGTGGACAACAACAGCGTGTTGCGATTGCTCGTGCTTTAGTTAATGAACCAATGGTCTTGTTATTGGATGAGCCTTTGGGTGCATTGGATTTAAAGATGCGAAAAGAAATGCAAAAAGAATTGAAGGAAATTCAAGAAAATGTTGGAATTACTTTTGTTTATGTAACCCATGATCAAGAGGAAGCATTAACAATGTCGGATAAGATTGTTGTATTAAATGAGGGTGAAATTCAACAAATTGGTAGTCCTATGGATGTTTATAATGAACCTGAGAATCGTTTTGTAGCAAGTTTCATTGGTGATTCAAATATTATTGAGGCTGTGATGAAAAAAGATCGCCTTGTCTCTTTTGATGGTCAAGATTTTGAATGTGTTGATTATGGCTTTGATGAAGATCAAGATGTTGACGTTGTGATTCGCCCTGAAGATATTGATATTGTTGATTTTGGTCAAGGGAAACTTAATGGTGTTGTTGATTCAGTTTTATTTAAAGGTGTTCATTATGAAATTTTAGTTAAGACTGAGCATCGTGAGTTTAAAATTCATACAACTGATTTTAGTGAAGAAGGAAAGGAAGTTGGAATTCAGTTCTTTCCTGAGGATATTCATGTAATGGATGTATTGGAGGCATATTAATATGAAACCATATAAAAAATTAGTATTTCCTTACATGGCTTGGGGTACGTTATTTATTGCTCTACCTATGTTGTTGATTATTCTCTATGCTTTTACTCAATCTGGTAATTCAGTTATATCCTTGCAATTTACTTTAGCTAATTTTAAAAGGTTTTTTGATCCTGTTTTTATTAAGGTTCTTTATAATTCTTTGAAGATTGCGACAATCACAACTGTGATTTCGTTATTAATTGGTTATCCTTTGGCTTATATTATTTCAAGACAAAGTGATCGTATGCAAACATTATTAATTCTTTTGGTAACAATTCCGATGTGGATTAATATGTTGGTTAGAACCTATGCGTGGATTAGTATTTTGTCGGATGTGGGTCTTATTAATAACTTACTTGCTAAGATTGGATTAGGTCCTATCAAGATGATGTATACTGATTTTGCTGTTATTTTGGGTATGGTATATAATTTTCTGCCATTTATGATTATTCAAATATACACTGTCTTAGCAAAGATGGATAATTCTATTATTGATGCAAGTTATGATTTGGGGGCTAATCGCTATGAAACGTTTACTAAGGTTGTGTTCCCATTGTCGTTGTCAGGTGTTATCTCTGGTATTACTTTGGTGTTCTTGCCTGCTGTTTCTACCTTTGTTATTCCTCAATTTTTAGGTGGAGGATCGTATGTTTTGATTGGTAACTTAATTGAAAATCAATTTATTAGTATCGGTGATTATCATTTTGGAAGTGCTATATCATTAATTATGGCTGTTCTGATTATGTTGTCATTGCATCTTGCAAATCGTTTTGAGGAAAAAGAATCTTCGATTGGGAAGAAAAGGAGGATAGCATGAGAAAGAAAAATTCATTGAGATCTTATATCTTAATTATATTAATGTTGTTGTTCTTTTATGGTCCTATTATTATGACGATTATTTTCTCATTTAATGATTCTCGTTCTTTAACTTCTTGGTCTGGTTTTTCTTTGCAGTGGTATGAAAAGTTATGGAATGACAATAGTATGATGGCTGCTGTTAGAACATCTTTGATTATTGCTTTAATTTCTACTTTTGTTTCCACAATTGTTGGAACCTTGACAGCGATTGGTTTGTCGAGTCATAAAAAAATTGTTCGTAAGCTATTTTCTTTTGTTAATAATATTCCGGTTATGAATCCAGAGATTGTAACTGCTATTGGCTTTATGTTGCTTTTTGCTTCGATTCCTATGTTGGAGAAGGGATTTATGACTTTATTAATTACACATATTACATTTAGTACTCCTTATGTTATTTTAACGGTTCTTCCTAAATTAAGATCTTTGGATCCTAGTTTGGCGGATGCTGCCATGGATCTAGGTGCTACACCTCGTCAAGCTTTAACAAAGGTTATGGTGCCGCAAATTATGCCGGCAATTATATCTGGGGCTTTAATTGCCTTTACAATGTCATTTGATGATTTTGTGATTTCTTATTTCTCTACGGGTGGTGGAGTTAAGAATATTTCGATTGTTGTTTATAATATGTCTAAGAGGATTAATCCAACAATCAATGCTTTATCTACTATTATTATTGTTGTTATTACAATTGTGTTGGTGATTCTAAATGTCGCACCAATGTTTAAGAAGAATAAAAGAAAGGTGGTTGTTCAACCATGAAAAAATTAATGATGATTTTAGCTGCTGTACTTTTGCTAAGTGCATGTGGGGCTAAAAAAGATGTTCAGGAGTTACGTATTTATAATTGGGGCGAGTTTATTGATAAATCTACAATTAGTCAGTTTGAGAAAAAGTTTAATGCAAAAGTTATTCATGATGAGTTTAATTCAAATGAACAAATGTATAATAAACTTCAAGATGGTTCTAAATATGATATTTTAGTTCCTTCAGATTACATGATTCAAAGATTAAGAGAAGAAGATTTACTACAAAAGATTGATTATTCGAAAATCCCTAATTATGAAAATGTTTTACCGGGTTTAAAAAATCGTCAGTTTGATCCTACAAATGAATACAGTGTTCCTTATTTCTGGGGTAATGTAGGAATCTTATATAATAAGAATAATGTTGATATGAAAGATTTAGAAGAACAAGGTTGGAGTATTCTTGTTAATCCAAAGTATAAAGATAGACTTTATTTCTATGATTCAGAACGTGATGCATTTATGGTGGCATTAAAGGCGTTGGGCTACTCAGCTAATAGTTCTGATGAGAAGGAGTTGAAAGAAGCCTATGATTGGCTTGTAATGATGCTTGAGACAATGAATCCTATTTATTCCATGGATGATACTATGGACAATATGTACAATGGTATTAAGGATTTAGCAGTCGTCTATTCAGGTGATGCTACTTGGGTTATTTCTGAAAATCCTGATATGGATTACTATGTACCTAAAGAAGGAACAAATAATTGGATTGATGGGATGGTTATTCCGGAAAATGCTCCAAATCCTGATTTAGCACATGAGTGGATTAATTTTATGCTTGAGGAAGATATCGCAATAATGAATACTGAAGAGGTAGGATATACAAGTCCTTTACAATCAGTAATTGATTTAATGGTTGAAAAAGATGGAACATATGAAGGAATCTCTTCTTATGTGACTCGCCAAGGATATGAAAAAGATGAAGAATTTATCTTTAATGAGAGCTTAAAAGCCATTATGTCAGACCTTTGGAGCCGTGTAAAAGTATCAAGATAAAAAAAAGCGGAAGAAATTCCGTTTTTTTCTTGCATTTTATTTTTGTTATTGTATAATGATAAAGCACAGTGAGAAACGGTTCCTTAGCCAAGTGGTAAGGCAATAGACTGCAACTCTGTGATCGTCGGTTCAAATCCGACAGGAACCTCCATTTAAGATATGGGGATGTGGCGGAATCTGGTAGACGCAACGGACTTAAAATCCGTTGAAGGCAACTTCGTATGGGTTCAAGTCCCTTCATCCCCACCATTACTTTTAAGAGGTTTATAAAGGCGCCTGTAGCTCAATTGGATAGAGCGTTTGACTACGGATCAAAAGGCTAAGGGTTCGACTCCTTTCAGGCGCGCCATTAATATTCGGGATGTAGCACAGCTTGGTAGTGCACCTGGTTTGGGACCAGGGGGTCGCAGGTTCGAATCCTGTCATCCCGACCATTATTTTTTTATATAACGTAAACCTTAAACAGTTGGCGGGATAGCTCAGCTGGCCAGAGCGTCCGGTTCATACCCGGGAGGTCGTGAGTTCGAGCCTCACTCCCG